>JABGVR010000147.1 GCA_018645985.1 Hellea sp.
GGCGATGTTGGTCTTGCTTTAGGTGTTATGACGATTTTTTTAGTTTTTGGTTCAGTGAATTTCGATACTGTTTTTAGCTCGATCCTTGAGAATAGTGATCGAAGACTTTCATTTTTATCATTTGAGATTAATGCATTGGAACTAATTGCCGCTCTACTATTTATCGGTGCTATGGGTAAATCTGCGCAGTTTTTACTCCATGTATGGTTGCCCGATGCCATGGAAGGACCAACCCCTGTTTCTGCTTTGATCCACGCTGCTACAATGGTTACAGCTGGAGTATTTTTGATTTGTCGTGCATCAGCAATATACGATGCTGCCCCTATTACATCTGGTTTCATAACTGCAATTGGGGCTTTCACTGCTTTTTTTGCTGCGAGTGTAGCTTTAGTTCAAAATGATATAAAAAGAGTTATTGCTTACTCAACTTGCTCTCAGTTGGGTTACATGTTTTTCGCTGCTGGAGTGGGTGCTTATAATGCTGCAATGTTTCATTTGTTTACACACGCTTTTTTCAAGGCTCTGCTTTTCTTATGCGCAGGTTCAGTTATACACGCCATGCATCATGAACAAGATATGAGGAAAATGGGAGGTATTTGGAAAAAAGTTCCTTTCACCTATATAGCTATGATAATAGGTACTCTAGCCATCACAGGGATAGGCATTCCAGGTACTAAAATTGGGTTTGCAGGATTTTTCTCAAAAGATGCGATTATAGAAGCTGCCTATACCGCGGGAGCAATAGGCGCAAGTGACTCAGCTACCTTTGCGTTTTGGATTGGAATTATTGCTGCTTTCATGACCGCTTTCTATAGCTGGCGACTAATATTTATGACCTTTAATGGTAATTATAGAGGCGATCAGAAGACTTATGATAATGCGCATGAGAGCCCTCTGAATATGTTAGTTCCATTAGGCTTATTATCTGTTGGTGCGATAATAGCTGGTGTTCTGTTTTATTCTAAGTTTATGGGTAATTATGGTGATTTTTGGAATGGCTCACTAGTAATGGATCATTCAGATCACCATGCCAGTATGTCCATAGAAAACCTCTATGCTGCTGCTGAGGTATCAGTGTTAAATGGAATTGAAGCTACTAAACACAGCGGTATATTTGGATGGATGTTTAATTTAGTTCATGGATATCCTTTCTGGGTATTGTTGTTACCGCTTTTGGTATCTATTTCAGGATTTTCACTAGCATTTCTAATGTATATGCGTGGTGTGGGTGCATCAAAGCATATTAGTGATATTGAAGACAATGGGGGTTCACCTTTATACAACTTCCTTCTCAACAAATGGTACATCGATGAAATTTATGAAATAATATTTATAAAGTGGGTCAGAAAAATGGGAGATATTTTCTGGAAAATAGGGGATCAAAAAATAATTGACGGTTTTGGCCCCAACGGAATTTCTTCAGCAGTTTCACGTACTTCAAAACGTCTTTCAAAATTACAATCAGGTTATCTATACCATTATGCTTTTTTTATGTTTTTGGGCGTCGCACTGATAGTAATCATGGTATTTAGTAAGGTAGGGGGCTAGTAATATGTTTGAAAACTATCCAATACTTTCTTTAATAACGTTTATTCCCTTAGCCGGTGCTCTTTTACTAATATTTATGGCTCGCGTTTCAAGTGTAGAAGCACAAGAACAACTCTCCCAAAATGCTCCTCGTGTTGCTCTAGTAATTTCTTGTGCCGTATTTTTCCTTGCAATGGTGTTAACATTTGACTTTGATAGTACCAAGCCAGGTTTTCAATTTGTAGAGACAACAAAATGGCTTGGAGGAGGCATTGATTTTAGACTTGGTGTTGATGGCATCTCAATATTATTTGTATTGCTGACTACCTTCTTGACCCCCCTTTGTATTCTCGCCAGTGAAAAATCGATAGTATCTCGAAAGTTAGAGTACATGGTGGCTTTCTTAATTTTAGAAACCTTAATGATAGGTACCTTTGTTTCCTTAGATTTAATTCTTTTTTATCTTTTCTTTGAGGCCGTACTTATTCCTATGTTCATAATCATTGGAGTTTGGGGAGGGAAAAACAGAGTTTATGCAAGTTACAAATTTTTCCTTTACACGCTTTTAGGGTCAGTCTTAATGCTTGCAGCAATCATGTGGATATACAGCTATAGCAGTGTTAGTTTAGGTGCCGCTTCAACTAATATAGAAGTATTAATTAATGAGTTGAGTATTCCAAAACAAACACAAAAATGGTTATGGCTAGCATTTTTTGCATCTTTTGCTGTAAAAATGCCAATGTGGCCAGTGCATACTTGGCTTCCAGATGCCCACGTCGAGGCGCCTACAGCAGGTTCCGTTATCCTTGCGGGTATATTGTTAAAGCTAGGGGGATATGGTTTCCTGAGGTTTTCACTAACTTTATTTCCTAATGCTTCGCTGGAGTTGGCGCCATTAATTTTTTGGATGTCGGTAATAGCAATTATATACACCTCACTTATTGCTTATCGACAAAATGATATCAAAAAGTTGATAGCGTATTCATCAGTTGCTCATATGGGTTTTGTTACAATGGGTATATTTACATTTAATATTCAAGGATTGCAGGGCGGAATTTATCAAATGTTATCACATGGTATTATTTCAGGAGCATTATTTTTCTGTGTTGGCGTGATATATGATAGAATGCATACGCGAGAAATCTCTAATTATGGTGGTCTAGTGAAAAGGATGCCCATATATGCTGCTTTTTTCATGCTATTTACAATGGCAAATATAGGCTTACCCGGCACCTCAGGTTTTGTTGGTGAGATGCTCACAATGATTGGAGCATACCAAGTTAGCCCGTGGATTGCTCTGGGTGCTGCAATGGGAATGATCTTTTCAGCGGTTTACGCGTTACATCTATACAGGGAGGTTATTTTTGGAGAACAAAAAAATCCTGACCTCGATGACATAAAAGACATAAATATACGAGAACTAATAGTACTAACCCCTTTGGCGTTTCTAACTATCTTATTTGGTGTTTACCCTTCACTTATAACGGACATAACGTCTGTTTCTGTTGAAAATTTAATTATTAATTTTAACGCTGCAACTGCGTTAAATGGAAATTAAAATTATGTTTAATACAATTACATTATTTGCACCTCAATTGGTTCTAGCTTTTTTTGCCTCGCAGCTTTTATCGACAGGAGCCTTTGCAAAGAAAAATATATCTATAGGCGTACGTAATTTTTCTATATTTGTCTTGTTGGGCTACTCACTAATTGGATTTGTTTTAGGTCAACCCACTGGAACAGCCTTCAAAGGTGCACTAATTATTGATAATTTTAGCCACTACATGAACTTAATAATTGGTTTATCCGCAGCCGCAGCCTTAGCCTTATCTAAAAGCTTTTTTCAAATTGAAAAACTTGATCGATTTGAATTTTCTATTTTGGTACTTTATTGCACTCTTGGAATGAGTATTATGGTATCTGCTAATACTCTTCTAGCATTATATATCGGCATAGAAATGCAGTCTTTAGCGCTGTATGTAATGGCTGCTTTTAATCGTGACAGTTTAAGGTCGTCCGAAGCTGGTTTGAAATATTTTGTTTTGGGTGCTCTTTCGTCAGGACTTCTTCTTTATGGTGCTTCACTGATATACGGCTTTACAGGTTCTATTGAATTTACTCAAATTTCTGAGGTCGTATCGTCTGGTGCATCTCCGGGAGTTATAGCAGGCATGGTATTCTTACTTTGTGGGCTGGCATTTAAAATCTCAGCTGCTCCCTTTCATATGTGGACACCCGATGTTTATGAGGGGGCACCAACACCTGTCACCGCGTTTTTTGCATCAGTGCCCAAATTTGCTGCTATGGCATTAATCGCCCGCCTTTTAGTAGGTCCATTTGAAGGCATAGTCAGTCAATGGCAGCAAGTTATTGTAATATTCTCAGTTTTATCAATGTTTATTGGTGCTATCGGAGCATTAGTTCAGGTAAATATAAAGCGCCTCATGGCTTATTCATCTATAGCTAATATGGGGTTTGCCCTAGTCGCATTGTCTGCGGGAACTGAAACTGGTGTGAAAGGTATGCTGATATTTATGAGTATATATGTTGTATCTGTTATTGGAATATTTGCTTGCATACTTCAAATGAGAATTCGCGATGGTATGGTTGAAAATATAAATGATCTAGCGGGCCTATCTAGAACAAACAGAAGTTTAGCTGTGGTACTAACAATTTTTATGTTTTCAATCATGGGCATACCCCCGTTACTAGGTTTTTTTGGTAAGTTTTTTGCCTTTATACCAGCAATAGATGCAGGTATGGTTTGGCTGGTCGTCTTAGCCCTCATAGCTTCTGTAATTGGCGCTTTTTATTATTTGCGTTTAGTGAAAATAATCTGGGGGGACGAGAGTGAACATGATTTTGTTGAGGCTCCTAAAACTCTCAGAGGTATAGCTTTAATCTCGTCTTTATTAGTTTTTCCCGTTTTGATACTTCCGTTAGTTTCAATACCCACCCAAAGTCTAATATCAAGGGCTGCGAGCAGTTTATTTTGATGTGAAAGTTATCCAACTAGAAAGCGTTGATTCAACTAACGCCTATGCTAAGCTTTTATTAGAAACTGAGCATAAGTCTGCTTTTTGGATAGCAGCTGAACGCCAAACTAATGGGCGCGGTCGTTATCAAAGAAAATGGATAAGTGATAAGGGTAATTTATTCTGTTCTAGAGTTTATTCGGTAGGTAATGACCTAGAACATGCATCTAATTTGAGCTTTGTGGCAGCCTTGGCGGTAGCAGAAACATTATTAAAATTTGTATCCCCTGAATTAATTAAAATTAAGTGGCCTAATGATGTTCTGTTGCGAGGTAAGAAGGTTTCAGGAATATTATTAGAAAGCTTTAATTGTAGAAATAAAAATTATATAATTATAGGAATAGGAATAAACTTGTCACATCATCCTGAAGGTAACTTATACCCTGCAACAAATCTATTAGATAATATTAGTGCTAAATCTTTCAAACTTTCGCCTTCAGGAATTCTCGATATATTAATTGATAGATTTGAAACCATCAACGAAATCTATTTTAAAGAAGGTTTTACCGCCATAAGAGAGCAGTGGCTTCAGATAAGTCATAATATTCCAGGAGAAGTAGAGGTTAAACTATTAAATGAGCATTTCTCTGGAAGAGCTACGGGAATTGATTTAAATGGGTCATTGCTTGTTAGCTTACCGGATGGCACCATACGTAATGTAAGTGCTGGCGATGTTTTTTTTGGTGGCGAAGAGGATAAGGACTAATTGATATGTTGCTTGTAATAGATACTGGTAATACGAATACCCTTTTTGCAATACATGATGGTGATAAGTGGTTAGTTGAGTGGCGCATTGCTACTGATGCATCTCGCACTGCTGATGAATATGCAGTATGGTTTTATCAATTAATGAGCATGCAAAAAATGCAAATAAATGATATTAACGCTTGCGTTATTTCATCAGTCGTTCCTCAATCACTTTTCAATATGCGAAACCTTTCTAGACGGCATTTAAATGTAGAACCTATTGTTGTTGGTGACGAAGGAATTGATATTGGAGTAGCCATCGATATAGATAACCCGAAAGAGGTTGGTTCTGATAGATTGGTAACAGCGTTGGGAGCCTTGCAAAAATACGAAGGCAACCTATTAATTGTCGATAGTGGTACAGCAACTACTTTTGATATTATTTCAAAAGATAAGCTTTTCGAGGGAGGAATTATTGCTCCTGGTATAAACCTTTCAGTTCGCGCCTTACATGAAGCATCTGCACAATTACCCAGAATTGCAATTTTAAAGCCTAATCGTGTAGTTGCAAAAAATACGGTTGAGGCCATGCAGTCAGGTATTTTTTTTGGATATATCAGTTTGATAGACGGGTTGATTGATAAAATTTTAAGTGAGGATGATCGTAACTTTACTGTTATCGGCACGGGCGGTGTGGCCTCTTTATTCAAGGGTGAAGCAAAATCTATTCAATATTATGATTCGAATCTAACTATTGATGGCCTTCTAGAAATATGGCGTTTGAATAAGTAGTTTAGTTATGGCTAAAAAAGCAAAAAATGAATTAATATTCTTACCTCTTGGTGGTTGCGGTGAAATCGGAATGAATCTGAATCTTTATGGGTTTGGCCCTGTGAATAACCGAAAATGGATAATAGTTGATATTGGCGTTACTTTTGGTTCTGCAGATACTCCCGGTGTAGAAATTATTATGCCAAATATTGACTTTATTTTATCTATTAAAAGTAACTTATTAGGCATTATATTGACACATGCGCATGAGGATCATATGGGCGCTTTAGCTCGCTTGTGGCCTCAATTGCGATGTCCAGTTTATGCTACTCCATTTACTATGTATCTTGTTAAAGATAGGTTGTCTGAATTTAATTTGTTAGATTTAGTTGAATTAAATACAATTGAATTAAAAAGTAAATTCAACTTAGGTCCGTTCGCTTTTGAATTCATTAATATGACGCACTCAATAGCTGAGCCAAATGCATTAGCCATAAAAACTGAGTTGGGAACAATATTACACACGGGTGATTGGAAAATAGATGAACACCCGCAAATAGGCGAACCGATAGATTCAAAGTCCTTAAGGCATTTGGGTGAATCTGGGGTTCTTGCCATGGTTTGTGATAGCACGAATGTGTTTTCTGAAGGTTTCTCTGGAAGTGAGCAAAATGTAAGAAAAGAATTAGTAAAGTTAGTAGGTGAGTATCCAAATGTTGGAATTTCAATTGCATCCTTTGCTTCAAATATTGCGAGGCTTGAATCTGTGATGATAGCAGCTAAATTAAATGGTCGATCAGTATGTTTGGTCGGCCGTTCTATGAAAAGAATGGCAGGTGCTGCAAAAAGTATTGGTATGTTATCTGGGATAGATCAATTTATCACAGAAGATGAGGCCAATGCTATATCTGCATCACATGTTTTATATCTGTGCACAGGTAGTCAGGGTGAGTCACGTGCTGCACTTTCTAGAATTGCTAATCATGAGCATAGGAATGTAAAGTTTCATAAAGGGGATGTCGTTATATTCTCTTCAAAAGTTATACCGGGGAACGAAGTGAATATCTATGCGTTGCAAAATAAACTAGCCGAAGAGGGTGTTGAAATTGTCACTGAAAAAATGAGAAATATCCATGTTTCTGGGCATCCTTGCCGTGAAGAACTAAAAAAGATGTATGAGTGGGTGCGGCCGATAGTGTCGATTCCTGTTCATGGCGAAAGACGCCATTTAATAGAACACTCTAAATTATCTAAGCTTTTGGGAGTAAAACACTCTGTGGCACCAAAAAATGGAGAAATGTATAAAATTACTAAAAATGGCGTTGAGGTTATCGACGTTGTTACTTCCGGACGACTACACCAAGATGGTTTATTTATAGTATCTGATGATGATTCAGGCTTAAGGGAAAGAAGGAAAATAGCGTATTCGGGCCATATCAGTGTGAGTTTAGTTTATAATGCAAATGGGAAAATACTATCTGGACCTGAGCCACGTGCAGTAGGCATAGCTACGGGGCATAATGGAAATTTAGTTGAGAGTTTATTAGATGGAGTTTCTGATGTGGCTGAATTAACATTCAATAGCTTAAGTTATAATACTTATAAGGATGAGGATTTATTAGAAGAAAAGTTAGTTTCTAAAATAAAGAGGTATGTTAAGGATATAACTGGTAAGCGTACGCAAGTTGAAGTTATTGTGCATAAGGTAGTATAATGATGTCCAAGAGTTTTTTAGGTCCTTTGAATCATGTTGGTGTAGCTGTTCCTGATATATATAAGGCTATAGATTTTTATGAAAATATTTTAGGCGTTGAAGGCATAACTACTCCAATTGATTTGCCTTCTCAAGGTGTAACATATTCGTTTGTTAATTTATCCAGTGGTCAAGTTGAATTAATTCAACCATATGGTGAAAATTCACCAATTCATAAATTCCTGAGTAAAAACCCTAAGGGGGGGCAACATCATATATGTTTCGAGGTAGCTGATATACATAAGGCTAGTGATAAAATGAAAGAAAAGGGAATGAGAGTTCTCAATGAACCTCGCATTGGCGCTCATGGTACCTTAGTTGTTTTTTTGCACCCAGGAGATTCTGGGGGAGTTCTTATCGAGTTAATGGAAACCCCTTAAAATTCATATTAGGTAGTAATTATGTCTGTATTCTCGTTATTTGTTGTTTACCTTCTTATTTGGTGGGTGACACTCTTTGCTGTGTTACCTTTTGGGGTGGTGGGTCAAAATGAAAAAGGTGAGATAGTGAATGGATCAGAACCAGGAGCGCCTGCAGACAGTAATATAAAAAAGAAAGCTGTCATTACTACGGTTATTGCCACTATTATATGGCTATTGGTGTGCTTTATTATAATCAGTGGTTTGTTAAGTTGGGATATTTTAGCAGATTTTTTGAATATTGATAAGTTGTCCGAAGATTAATATCCTAAGTTTTTGTTATTTAACATAGTTAAATATACTTATTTACTCTCTAAAAAATAATTTTAATAATATATCGATTTCATTGGTTTTATTGGTTTACGCTAGTATAGTTGATTTTTTACCGATTAATATAACGGATTATCATTATGCGTTTATCTAACTACTTCTTACCATTATTGAAGGAAACGCCCTCTGAAGCAACTATAGCGTCCCATAGGTACATGCTAAGGGCTGGGATGGTTAAGCAAGATAGCGCAGGTATATACATCTGGCTTCCTCTTGGCTTCAAGGTTTTAAAAAAAATAGAAAAAATTGTGAGGGAAGAGCAGAATAAAGCTGGGGCAGTAGAAATTTTGATGCCTACCATACAGTCATCGAGTCATTGGAAAGAAACTGGTAGGTATGATGCCTATGGACCTGAAATGCTCAGAATTAAGGATAGAGGTGATAGAGAATTGCTATACGGGCCCACTAATGAGGACATGATAACAGATATGTTTCGTACTTATGTTAAGTCTTACAGAGACTTACCTCAAATTCTTTATCACATACAATGGAAATTTCGTGATGAAAGAAGACCAAGGTTTGGGGTCATGCGTGGACGTGAATTTCTAATGAAAGATGCTTATAGTTTTGATGTTGATTTAGAGAGTGCACGACTTTCCTATAACAAGCAATTTGTAGCCTATCTAAATACATACGAACGACTAGGGTTGAAGGCAATTCCATTGAGGGCTGATACAGGACCAATTGGTGGGGACCTCTCACATGAGTTTCTTATTTTAGCTGAAACTGGTGAGAGTAAGGTTTATTGTCATTCAGACCTACTTGATATGGAGGCCCCTGGTTCTGTTATGGAAAAGGATTTGCAAGAAGTTGTAGATAGCAGGACATCTTTTTATGCGCGAGCTGACGAAATGCATGAACAGAGTAAGTTTGATGAGATACCTGAAAACAAACAAGTGGTAGCGAGAGGAATTGAGGTTGGACATATTTTTCAGTTTGGTGATAAGTATTCAAAACCCATGAATGCGAATGTGCAGGGAGCCAATGGTAAAGTTAGCCCCGTAATGATGGGTTCTTATGGCGTTGGAGTATAAAGGTTAGTGGGAGGTATAATTGAAGCTAATCATGATGAAAATGGAATTGTGTGGCCAAAATCAGTCACTCCATTTGGAGTTGGGATTATTAATCTAAAAGTTGGTAATGATGACGTTGATAGAGTCTGTGAAGAGCTTTATGAAATATTTGAAAAATCTGGAATTGAACCTCTTTACGATGATAAAAATGATAGGGGAGGTCAAAAATTTGCTCGAATGGATTTGATCGGACTGCCATATCAGATTATTGTAGGCCCCAGAGGGTTACAGGATGGTATAGTTGAAGTTAAAACAAGAATTTCTGGGAAAAAAAAGGACTTAAGTTTTGAGGAAGCTGTTAACTATATTTTAAGTGAATATAAAAGTGTAATTTGAATGGGAAATAATAACGAAACAATTATACCCTTAATTCAATCTAATAGTCCTTTTGGAGCCGTTGAACGAAAGATATCTTTCAGATACCTTCGTTCAAAAAAAAATCAGGGCGGTGTCGGCCTCATATCTTTAATATCCTTTATCTGTATTATGCTGGCAATAGCAGCTATGATCATAATAATGTCAATTATGAACGGTTTTCGCGATGAGATGATTAATCTCACGATAGGCTCAGAAGGGCATATGTTTGTTGCTTCATCAAACCCTGATCCGAATAAGCAGTATATTGAATTGCTAGAAAAAGATTTATCATCATTGTCTGGTATTGAAGGTGCTTTTCAATTCACTCAAAACTTTACGGGGATACAAGCTAATAGTCAGTTTGGTTTAGCTAAGGTTATAGGTATCGCACCCGAAAATTTAAAAGATTTTGCGCTTGTTGTGTCAAATATTATTGAGGGTTCAATTCAAGAGTCTTCTTCCAGTTTAAAGCAGGAGAATATGATAACAATTGGGTCGGGGTTAGCAAATTCATTTGGGCTTAAAGTTGGTGATAGCATAGTAATTTACTCTCCTAACTCACGGCAAACCATTAGCGGTCCCATGCCAATAAAAAAATCTTATACTGTAGGGGCAATTTTTAAATCAGGACTCTACCAAGCTGATTTATCTAATATTTATATGGATATAAATCAAACTAGCTTGCTTTTTAACAAAGGACTTCATTCTGGAGAGATTCAGATACGTTTGTCAAATCCGGATGAATTAGATAAAATTCGAAATGAGATATTAAATATTATTGATGAACCAGTTTTCATTCAATCTTGGAAAGATCGTAATGCTTCCACAGCAACTGCCCTCAGAACTGAACAAATAGCAATGCGCTTTATCTTTATGGTAGTTGTGATAATCGCTGTTTTTCCAGTATTAGCCTCTATGATTATGTTGGTAAAAAATAAATCAAAAGATATAGCCGTTTTACGTACTTTAGGGGTTTCCAGGGCAGCTATTTTGAGAATATTTTTTATAACTGGAGTTTCAATAGGGTCTGTGGGTACTTTTTCAGGCGTTCTATTGGGTATATTATTTTGCTCAAATGTAGAGCACATTCAATCAGTTTTAGAATTTATTAC
>JABGVR010000148.1 GCA_018645985.1 Hellea sp.
ATAAAGTTCGGGCATTTTATAATACCTGCAGACATCGTGGTGCACCACTGGTTAAAGAGAAATCGGGAAAACGTAACCTTTTTGTCTGCGGTTATCACGGTTGGAGCTATGACCCTGAAGGAAACCTAATAGCAGTAAGAGATGAACGGGATTTTCCAGATTTTGATAAATCTTGCTTAGGCTTAATTTCAGTGCGTTGTGAAGTTTTTGGTAATTGGATATTTATCAACCATGATGATAACGCCGAACCATTAAGTGATTTCATCTCGCCAATAAAAGAAGAATTGTTAGCATTTCAACCTGAGAACTTAAGGTTAGTGGAAAAGTCAGTATGGGAAGTGAGTTGCAATGTTAAAGTTCTACTTGATGCGTTTCAAGAAACCTACCACCTCAAATCTATTCATCAACAAACTGTAGATCGCTTTCTCGATCACATGGGCACAACAATTGACCTCTTAAAAAATGGGCACTCAAGGATGGTGACACCAAACCGAAGACCAGAATGGAAAGACCCTGGTGTTGCAGGGTTGCCAGAAATTGAAACCGTTGGTGAAATAGCAAGAGACAACAATGTATCTTATAATATATACCCCAATATAGTTTGCCCTCCAGCTCCAACTGGGATGCCTTTTATAATGTTTTGGCCTAAAACAATAAATACTATGGTTTTAGAATGTATTTGGTTTGGCCCTGACTGGGGCAAAGGCCCGAGACCCAAGGTTTGGGATGCGCGCATAGAAAACTTCGAGCGTATCATCGAAGAAGATACGCAATTTGCACCCCAAATACAAAAGTCTGTTGAATCCGATGGATTTAAGGGCATACCATTATCTTATCAGGAGCGAAGAATCTACCATTGGCATGAAGAACTCGATAGACGCATTGGTCTCAATAATGTGCCCGATCATTCAAAGGTAAAGCAAATACTAAATAAATACACTATAAGTGACGATATATAGTGATGGATAGTAAAAGTGGCATAACTAACTTTAGCGCATATGTTCCAAATCAGGCTATGTCCCGCACAGCAATGGTTGATGCCATCGGCTGGACCAAACCTTCACTAAAGGCCTTTAATAAAGGCTCAAGACGATATGTAGAATGGGATGAGGACCCCATAACCCTATCAGTAGCGGCAGCAAGTTCATTAGAATTAAATACTATTAAACAACTTTGTTTTGCCTCAACTTCAGCGCCTTTTCTAGATAGACAAAATGCAGGAATTATAGCTACAGCTTTAGATTTGCCAACAACAACTCATTGCTTCGAGTTTTCTGGGTCACAACGCGCGGGTTCATCAGCATTGATAAATATGTCAAAAATTACCGATAATTCTATACTTGTTGCAGCTGACTGTAGAAAATCAAAAGCTGGCTCTCCTGCCGAAATGCTTAACGGTGATGCCAGCGCTGCTTTATCTTTGGGTACAGAAAATGTTTTAGCAGAAATTATTGATACTGAAACAATTTATGCTGACATCGTTGATCATTACAGAACTGAAAAATCAGGAACAGATTATTATTTAGAGGATCGTTGGTTTCGAGATGAAGGGCTTAATAAAATAGTTCCACAAGCAGTTTCAAAACTACTTGTAAGACAAAATATATCAGTGACAGATATTAGTCATTTTATTTTACCTGTTCCTAATCCTTCAATGGCTAAATCTGTAGCTAAAACGTTAGGAATTGCTAATGAAGCAGTTTCTGACAGTTTATATGAAAATTGCGGCTATACAGGGTGTGCACACTCACTACTTATGCTTATAAATGTACTCGATAAAGCTAAAGCGGATGAATGGATTTTACTTTGTGGATTTGGACAAGGTTGCGATACAGTTTTATTAAAAGCAACTTCTAAATTAGTAGAAAAACAACGGTCATCTATTTCACTAAAAAATCAGCTAAAAAAAGGCAAAGTTGAGACTAATTATACTAAATTTTTATCATCTTCCGGACTAATAGATATAGATTGGGGGATGAGGTCTGAAAGAGATAATAGAACAGCGCACTCAGTAGCTTTCAATAAAACTCGAGATATATATGGGTTTGTTGGAGGAAAATGCACAACCTGTAAAACCCCGCAATTTCCGAAATCGCGTAGATGCGTAAATCCAGAATGCAGTGCACTTGACACCCAAATTGATTATCGTTTTTCAAGTATTGATGGAAAAATA
>JABGVR010000149.1 GCA_018645985.1 Hellea sp.
ATCCATTTCACTATCTTATCCTTATGCTTGCTCAGCTTTTACATATGCTGAGGAATCGTTTGTTTTCGCAGCCATAACATTCACTACTTCAGATGTGAATGCGTCTCTTTGTGTTTGACTAGCACTCATAATAGCTGCACCTATATGAGCTGCCGCAAGTAATGTATGAACAAAACCTGCATTTTTTTGTTTCATTTCAGATTCGAATTGTAATCTGTCAGTTTTAGGATGAATTTTTTTGACAAGATTAAAGAAGTCTGTTACTAATTTTTCAGGAGGTCTATTACTAACTAGTAATTTTGCCTGTGTTACAAGCTCTTTGTTTGTTGGTAAAATCTTTTTTAAATGTATACCAGAAGAATACATTAATTGGCCATAACCAGTTCTACCTGCTCTAGCACCTGTACCTTTTAGTTCAAAGTTTAATGCACCAAATACACTGGGAGATCTGACTTCAGCCTTTTTATTATTGTCATAAATGAAAAAACCGTATTTAGACGACCAAATGCTTTTACCTGCTGCTGTTTCTAATGTGAATCTAGAAAACTTATGAGTGTCTAATATTGAGTCTTCAATATTGTAATCACCCAATTTTACTCTTTTATTTTTTCCAACCTTTTTAAGTGAAATACCAACTATAGTCTTATTTTGAAAATGCTTTAATATTAATATATTTAGCTCAGCTAATGTTTTAGCCTTTGCAAATAGGGCTTTAGGATCTATTCCTCTTTTTACTGCCCAGATATCACCTGGATTCCACTTATCACTATTAAGGCTCGGTTTACTTTCTAATTTTCTTACTCTATCTTTTGCTTTATAAATTGCTTCCATGACAGAATCACCTCTATGAAGAGTATGATTTTTTGTTACATATTTTTTCTTAATTAAAGCTTGAGCTATTTGATATGCAGATGCATGCCAATCGCCATCAATATTAACATATGTCTCAAATGCTTCACTTACGTTGACTTTACCCTGATACTTTTTAAGAGTTTCATAAGTAAAATGGGAAAATTCGTTTCGTGTTCCTTCTCCTAATATTGCAACAATATATAAACAATGTAATGATTCAAACCTTGCCGTGTCTCCTGTAGCACCGCCACCTGCTCCTTGGCCGCCAAATAATGGAGATTTGCCAATCATATTAGATTGGATAGTACTACCGTTTTTTAAATCTAAACTAACCGACACAGCACTATTGTCAGCTATATAGTCCTTCATTGCCTTAATGTTTCTAGAAGTATTAGCAATAAATACGTCTTTCCCGTCAATATCGCTTACGGGATCTCCTGCCTTTATTGCGTTAATAAAGACTTCAACTCTTTCTTGATTAGATCCACGCACAGGTTTATTCCACTCTGCACGAGCCATTTTAGCAAACGTAGCCATGTCTTCTCCATAAAAACTTATCTCTATTTATATAAAAAGAAAGCAGCCGAAGCTGCTTAAGTTGGGGAGAAAAAGGTGCCAGTGAGATGCCATGACTGTCCATGAGTCCACTCACTAGCTCGGCGGGCGTCCCCGAGAACCTAGTCACGTCTTTCATAAATGTATGCATCGACTCTGTCGGCATACTTGAGAGGTAGTGACTGGTTGTACCGGCGAACGCCTCGCCGATGACCACGCGCTTGAAGTTTGATATAGTACCGCTGGTACTTACCATCCTCTTTCAACATTCTGTTGCACTTAGATACAAAGGATCTAAGATCAGCAATTTGAGGATCTTGACGATCACTAAAAGTTGCTATATACGAATCAGATGTCCGGGTCGTGTACATTACGCTGCCTCCTGCATGTTGCATTCGGCCTGCATTTCTTGCTCAATGCGAGCTTCATTTATCATAAGGTCTGTGATAATCATATCCAACTCAATTTGAATGTCGTGTCGTGACATGCCAAATGTGTTTGAGCGACGAAGCAAACTGGATAGTTTGTTCTTCATTGTGATTGTATCTTGAATGTCATTTACTATAAGCATTTTTTGATCTCCTTATCATGTAACCATACTACCACAGTTGGATGGTAATGTACATAAAAAAATGCGGCGTTAACCGCATTAATTTAAAGTGTGTTATTTATATTACAATAGTTCGTTTGGATTGTTTTTGTAAATTTTAATAAGTTGTGAAAGTGTTAGATTAAAAAAGATAGTGGTTTGAGGGTTATGAGGAGGGAAGATTAGAAAATCGGTAGTAGATGGAAGTTTAAGTGATTTGATATATTTAATGATTTGAGGAATAGTATCGAAAGATAGAGGTTGATTGTAGTTAGATGGGTTAATAAGTGTATAGGTCATATATTTTTCCTTTTTGACTGATATAACCTTTCTACCATACTTTTAAGAAAATGTACATAAAAAAATGCGGCGTTGACCGCATTAATTTAAAGTGTATTATTTATGTCACTAGGCAGCAGTGGCGAATGCCACTGCTTTCTCTGCCGCAGTTACTTTTTTGGCTTGATTGTAACCAAACCACTGATTGTGAAGACGATTCTCTGAGTTCCGTCCTTGCAGATGATCAGTGTAGTAAGTCACACTGTTGAATGCCTGCCACCATGTACCAGCGGCAAATTGTGCACCTGGCTGAACCTCAAGAGAGTCGTAACACATTTTCGCAGCCTTTGACATGTCGTCATAGCTTACAACCGGAGTTTTTTCCTCTTTGCGAGATGTAGTTGGAAACACATCGTTGTAATATTGGATTAGAGACTCTGCGGTAATCTTACGAGAACCTAAGAACTGAGCCATCTCTTTGTACTTAGCAAACTTTTCAGAAGCAATACCAAGAGTTTCTTTCACTGTATCAGCATCAAATGCTGTACGATGTCCAACTTTAACAGAACGCTTTGCATCCTGCTGAAGAGAGAAAGTCAATGTGTTATTACATACAACACGAATTGGAGTAAACCGTACGTCTACTGCTTTTCCATACTGATGCGGATTTGAGAATAAAAGAAAAGACTCAATAGTATCTTCACCAAACACATCAAAAGACTCTTTGACTTTTGCCAAAGCCCACACATTACGACCTTCTTTCAAAGATCCTGCAGTGTGCATTTCCATATCACCAGCAGCAACAAACTCTGAGAAGAAAGTAAATGCTTCTTCGTTTTGTACTGGCTTCCAATCTTTACCTGTGACGTCAAGCAAAGTATTATCTGATGTACGAACAAGAGCAACCTTGTCATTGATTTCGAGACCAGATTCGGTAACGATTTTTTGCTGTTCTACTTTCCAGTCGACTCCAGCTTTTTGCATCATTTGCAATGGTGTTAATTCATTGCTAACTTCTGTTCCAAGACCGTGCCATGGAAGTGCACCTGCGTAAGCCATTGTTTCTACTTCATGTGACATTATATAATTCCTTTTCTATTGGTTGCTGTAGCTGTTGATGAAATTTTCACCAGCCAATGTGACATATGCATAACCGTCTGATGGGTAAATGTTGCGAGAAATAAAACCAGCTTCGACAAGCTGCTCCATTTTAGCACAATATGTTGCATATGATTTAGAGAAACCAGAAAGATCTGTACCAAAGTTGCTAACGTGAATCGGCTTACGTACGCCATTTTTCGCTTCAGAAGCAACTGCGTTTTCGAGGATTTCACGCTGGATTTTTACGAGCTTTTTCATTTTGTTCTCTTTCATTCATTTGATAAGACTATTATAGCATATTACTTATCGGATGTACACAGTTAATTTGCATTTTTTTAAACTTTTTTTCATTTTGTTAGCACTAACATTTTATAGATATCTACATCTTTAACAAAAGGTGTGACAAAATGTGCAGCCCATGGAAACGCAAAGAAGCTAATCGTTTGTTTTGGATGGTTAAAGGTCATCTTATTCCTAAAACCGAACCAGACGATATCGTTGAAGGTTACTATGAAAGCTATTTTAAAAGATTGTGGAACAATGAATCGCAATG
>JABGVR010000150.1 GCA_018645985.1 Hellea sp.
AGAAACGGTTTACCTAATCTTGAACACGTTTGGAGCTCTCCCTCAAAGCATTATGACGCATTCGGCGATGCTTTGGAACATTTTTTAACTATAGCTTCACCAAATAAAAATCCACTACAGGGTGTATTTGCTTTGGCGGGTCCAGTCGATAAAAATACAGTAAAACTCACTAATAATAGCTGGACTGTCAAAAGAGATGACTTGATATCACGTTTCGGTTTTGAACGGCTTGTGTTCATGAATGACTTTGCTGCTATGGCAAGATCAATTCCAGAATTGCCGTCAAAAGCATTTAAGGTACTACAAACAGGAGACGCCTCTTGTGTTCTATCTGGGAAGCACACCACCGCTGTAGCGGGAGCAGGCACGGGACTAGGGCAAGCTTTACTGATGCGTGATGCAGCTAATAAATGGGCAGTTATGCCGACTGAAGGTGGGCATCAACCCTATTCACCTATGGATAAACTCGAAATAGAGATTCATAAATTATTACAGAGTAAATTAAAATATGTATCTTTTGAGGACATTTGCTCAGGGCAAGGACTAGAAAATGTTTATGAAGCTCTTCTTAAAATAAATGGCTTAGAAAATAAAATATTAGACGCAAAATCTATCACCGAAGAAGCAAGTTGTGGTAGCTTAGTCTCAATACAAACTTGTGAGTTTACAGCAAATACACTGATGAACTTCATAGGTAATGCCGTGCTTTCAAGTGGCTCATGGCAGGGAGCTGTTTTAGCTGGTGGCGTATCTCAGCACCTAAAAGAATACCTTGGAGCGGACTCAGCGTTAGAAAAATTTAAAAATAAAGGTAAAATGACACAAAGAATGGAAAATGTTCCACTTCGATTACTCATTGATCCTACTGCGCCCCTAATAGGAGCTGCTTCCAGCAATTAAAGTCTGAAAGCTAGCAACTATCTCTCAGACCTTAACAATCTAACATTTATTAATCAATGCAGATAGCATCACCTTCATTCGACACTAATTTTACATCTGATATGCTAACTGAGAGTGCATCAGAAGTTTCTAGCAAGAAAGCACTATTTACATATTCCATGTCAGAAGCAGCAGCAAAGCAGGATAATTTCAATGATAATTCAACCCACTCGCTGCTATCTAGACCTGAAGAGGCTTTATTCAAAGCAAGAGGTTTTGAGCAGTTTACGCCGCAATCAACTGAAAGAGATAACTTGTCTTCAGGGTCTAAGTCATCAAATCTAACTCTCATATAAATTGCCATATCTGCGGTATTCTGCCTTGTTAAGTTAGCCGGAGGATTTTTACTAATGGCAAATGCACCCTTCCCCTCACCATTAAAATTAATAGTACGAGTATTTTCTTGAACGCCATCATCTGTAGAATAAATAGAAACTATTTTACCAGGCGAAACATCCCTAGAAGTTTTCACTACTGTTTCTCCAAATTCATCAGAGACTGTCATGGTCCATGGGTACATTGCTTTACCTGCCTTAAAAAAATCACTATCGTTAATGACTTTCAAATCTATCCCTGCATTTTCAGAAAGAACGCCAACATTACCAGGATTAGAATAAGATAAACCGTAACCATAAGCAAAAAGCGGTTCATAGTTTTCATCATCGTAGTTTAAGGATGTTTGAGTAGCTATCTTGGGCCAAGAATATGGAAGTTTTCCTACAAAATCAAAATCGGTTTCACCATCCGAATTTGTAAAGAGCAAGTCAGTAGCATAACCTCCCTCAGAGCCAGGAAGCCAAGCAGCCACAAAAGCATCACTAGAGTTAATTTCTCTATTCATCCATAGGGGACGCCCGGTTAAAAATATAGCTACAGTCGGAATACCTTCAGATTTAAACTTCTTAAGTAGCAATAGGTCACTATCATCACCTGGCTTGTAAGCAAGATTGTCTCTGTCCCCTTTAAACTCTGCATATGGCTCTTCACCAAAAACAACAATAGCTGCGGAAGGTTTGCCAGAATAGTTACCATCAGCATCAGCGAGGATGACCTGCCCATCAGCTTTATTAAGGTGCCTTGTTATTCCATCAAGAAATGAAGTCCCACCGGGAAAATCAGAGTTTTCATTTCCAGTTCCTTGCCATGATAAAGTCCAGCCTCCAGATTGTTTACCAATATTATCTGCTCCATCACCAGCAACCAAAATAGTTGACTTTGGAGACAATGGTAAAATACCATTGTTTTTAATTAAAACTTGACTTTCGCGCACCGCCTGACGCGCAACCTCTTTTGAGACCGGGTCCTTCAAAACGTCATAATCAGCTGCTCCTGGTCTCTCAGAGGGCTTGCCAGCACTCATTAATCCTGATCTTATCTTTACTCGTAATATTCTGCGCACAGCATCATCAAGCCTATCAAGATCTATTTCACCGTTTTCTGCCTGCTTCAAAGTATTTTCAAACAAACCTCTCCAACTATCTGGAGCCATGTACATATCTAATCCTGCATGAAGAGCAGCTGGGCAACTTTCTACAGTGCAACCATCAAGTTGGCCATGGCCGTTCCAATCACCTACAATAAATCCATCAAATCCCATCTGGCCCTTAAGGACATCGGTTAAAAGTCCTTTATGCCCATGCAGTTTCACACCCTGCCAACTCGAAAATGATGCCATCACTGATTGAGCACCTGCATTTATAGCAACTGGGTAAGCAGCTCCGTGTCTATCCCTTAACTCTTCTTCAGTATCAGCATTGTCACCCTGGTCTATTCCTAATGTTGTTCCGCCATCACCAAGAAAGTGTTTAGCAGTAGCTATTACATTATTACCTTTTAACCAATTTTCAGAATCTGGCTCCCCCTGTATACCTTTTATTAACTCGCCAGCATAGGATACGGTAACATCTGGGTTTTCAGAGTAACCCTCATAAGTTCTTCCCCATCTATCATCTCTGACAACTGCGATAGTTGGAGCAAAAGTCCACTCCTGTCCCCCTACCCTTATTTCCTTTGCAGTAATTTCACCAATTTTTCTCATTAGAGCAGGATTTCTAGTTGCACCCAATCCTATATTATGAGGAAAAACTGTAGCTCCCGGAACATTATTATGACCATGGACTGCGTCAGTGCCCCACAGTAAAGGAATGAAAGGTACGCCCTCACCATAAGCATCTTTTGAAGCTTCGTAAAATTCATCCGCTAGTTTTATCCAGTCAGACGCGGGAGACCTATTATCACCATTCGGTGCTGAATTACCGCCATTAAGAACTGAACCTAAAGGATAGACCTTTAAATCCTCAGGAGTAAGAGAACCAATGTCACCCTGAATAACCTGACCCACTTTATGCCGAAGCGTCATTCCTTCCATTATTGTCGTAATTTCACTCTCTACTTTAGGATCTATCCCTACAGGGCTTTGAGCTGTCGGCCATATGGATGGATTCACAGTACCTGCCGTCAAACTTAAACTTTGATTTTGCGCAGAGCATGCCATTAATGAAGCGCTCATGAGTACTGCTGCGCCACTAGATATTAGGTTTTTTTTATACACAGGATTTTCCTTTACTAATGTATATTTCATATTTCATAATTCATGTATTTACCAGAAAGCCGCATAAAGCGCTATCAATGATAGACCTATAATAACTGACCACATGTTAAAACTAGCTGAAGTCTTAAAGTTTATATCGCCTAGGTTAACTGATTGCTCCTTCAGAGGGGCATTAGTAAACTTTGATACTACTACTCCCAAAACTGCACAACCAAGGAATATTGCCCAAATACGATTTACAAACTGGAAGTCAGGGAAAAAGAATGCCACTGCAGGCGACAAAACAATAGATGCAATTAACATTGCATAGGCTCCTGATGAGTTTGCTGATTTATAAAACATACCTAACAAGAAAACCGATACCACTCCTGGAGCCACATATCCTGTTAATTCTTGTACGGTTTGAAAGGCACTCTCCATGTTTTGAAAAATTGGCTGAGCGATTATGACTGCGAATATCATAGCGCTAACCGCTGTTAGTCTTCCGACCATCACATAATGACTTTCTGATCGACCTGACTTAGCCATTTTATAAATGTCCATGGTAAATATTGTTGATATGGAGTTCATCATTGAAGCTAAAGAAGAAACGATCGCTGCAACTAGAGCCGCAAATATTAATCCACGAAGACCACTAGGCATTATACGCATTACTTCAGGGTACGCTCTGTCCGTTTTGTCTGCTAATACTTCTGTATTTAATACTCCAAACTCAGGCGTAGCCAACATAACTGCTGCTATGCCCGGTAATACAATAATAAGCGGCATTAATAACTTTAAGGCAGCCGCAAAAACTAAGCCTTTTTGGGCCTCTCTAATATCTTTAGCACCTAAAGCGCGTTGGATAATATACTGATTAAAACCCCAGTAATTAAGATGAAGTATCCAAAGTCCACCTAATAGCGTCCAAATACCCGGCATAGTATCATACCCGTATTGGTCCTTTTCAAATATCATATCAAATTTACCAGGAAGCTCAGTGTACATTCTTTCAAACCCACCAAGAACGCCGCTATCGCCACCGATAATTCCCATAGTTAGCCAAGCTATAATAAATCCACCGATAACCAATATTACCACCTGAATAATATCAGTTAAAGCTACAGCTTTTAGTCCACCCCAATATGAATAAAGTATAGCAAAACCGCCGAGAGCTGCCATGCTGGTTAATATCGAAAGACCTGTTAATGTATTCACAGCGAGTGCACCCAACCATAGAACAGTTGTTAAATTTACTGCCGTATATAGAAATATCCAATATCCTGACATTAATGTCTTAACACCTGATCCATATCGAGTTTCTAAAAACTGAGGCATTGTATAAATTTCACGTTTCAAGAATATAGGTAAAAAGTATTTGGCAACCAATATTAATACTATTGCAGCTTGCCATTCATAGGCTGCAATAGCCAAACCAATACGAAATCCTTCACCTGACATACCAATTATTTGCTCAGCAGATATGTTGGCCGCTATCAATGAGGCGCCTATTGCCCACCATGGAAGGGACTTCCCAGCTAAAAAATAATCTTCTGTGTTTTTTGAATGACCATCTTTTTCTCTAGATACATATAAGGCAACGCCTAGCAACATGACAGCATAAGCACCAAGAACCCATAAGTCTAAATTCGATAATGACATTTTTTCCCCTAAAAATATTTTTTTCATACAAATCAAGAACTTTAAAGCAGTATTATGACAGCGCTGTCAACTCCGAGGTCATAAAATCAAGTAAAAATTATCCAATACAAGAAACATATTTATAGTATCTATGAAATTTAAGGCATTGCAGACTTAAACCAATATGAGTAATTAAAGCCAGTAAGTAGTTTGTAATATGATTTAATTAGCAATAAAATATGAGTTTAATAGATTTAGAAGAACTAAAAAAAACAACAGGGTCTCTCATTGGAGTAGATCCAGGCACCAAAACACTTGGCATTGCATCCAGTGATATAACACGACTGATAGCAACACCGTTTACCACAATCAAAAGAACAAAGTTTTCTCTAGATGCTGAAAAATTATTTTCAATTTATGATCAATACAAAGCTTCGGCAATTATTATGGGGTTACCAATAAATATGAACGGTTCCTATGGGCCCCGGTCTCAATCTGTAAAAGATTTTTGTAGTAATTTAATACGCGTGAGAAATATACCCATCTTTTTATGGGATGAACGATTATCTACTTTAGCAGTTAAACGCGGAATGATTGATGCAGACTTAAGTAGAGAGAAACAAAAAAAGAATGTTGATAAACTCGCAGCTGCATACATATTGCAAGGACTTCTCGACCGATTAAGAGCAAACTAAATATAAAATGAGATTGAAGGCTTGACAATGTACGAAATTTTCGTACACGCAGACAATGACTTACTCAAAAAATATCATTGATAATATTTTCGGTGGAATTCGTCCAGCTTCAAGGGCATTAGATAAAGCCGCAACAACGATTCAAGGCTGGTATGATAGCGGTACTATTCCACAAAAACATTGGGCTGGCATTATAAGCGCGGCAAAAGTATTTAATCACTCTTTGAGCTCAGAAGACTTCTTTCCTCAGCAAACCACAAAACTTGGCTCATTCGGTTACCCTTTTAATAAAATACACTGTCTCTCTATTGGTGATTTTAACAGACCTGATATTGAAACACTATTATCGCTCGGCGAACATTATCTCGACCTTAATATTCAAAAAAATCCAAATAACAGAGTATTGAAGGGCAAAACATTAATTAATTTATTTTTTGAAAACTCCACCAGGACTGAAAAAAGCTTTGAATTGGCTGCTAAACGACTAGGGGCTGATACAATATCAATGCAAATTGCAAGTAGTTCTATCAAAAAAGGCGAAACCTTGATGGATACCGCAGCAACGCTAAACGCAATGAATCCAGATATTCTTGTGGTTCGCCACAGCGCATCAGGAGCCCCCGCCTTGCTTGCGCAAAAAGTCAGTTGTTCAGTTATCAATGCAGGCGATGGAATGCACGAACACCCCACTCAAGCTCTTCTTGATGCACTGACGATAAAATCAGCGTTTAAAAAAATTTCTGGTTTAAGAATAGCAATTTGCGGTGATATACTTCATTCAAGGGTTGCAAGATCAAATGTAAAATTATTGAATATGCTTGGCGCAGAGGTTCGTTTAATTGGACCTAAAACCCTGCTCCCACCAGAAGCGAAAACATGGGGAGTCAGTGTCTTTAATAATATGAAGGAAGGCCTAGAAGACTGCGACATAGTTATCATGCTACGCCTCCAATTAGAACGTATGTCTGATGCGTTAATTCCCTCGAAACGTGAATACTTTCACTTTTACGGTCTAGACAAAGAAAAAATTGCATATACCAAAAAGAAAACATTCGTAATGCACCCCGGCCCTATGAACCGCGGGGTAGAGATTAGCTCTGAAATAGCAGATGATGAACAAATTAGTTTGATAAAGAAACAAGTTGAGACTGGGGTTGCTATGCGAATGGGAATATTACACGCTTTATCTGAGTCCCAGGACAACAATAAATGAATACTTCAACCATAATAAATGCAAGAATTATTAATCCTGAGGACGGTTATGATAAACTTGGTTCCATACTTATAGAATCAGGAACTATATCTGATTTTGGACCCGAGGTTAAAACCAAAGGACAAATAATTGATGCTCAAGGCCTCGTATGTGCGCCTGGTCTGATAGATATGCGAGTAAATACTGGAGAGCCAGGAAAAGAAAATCGAGAAACTATAAATACAGCAGCCAAAGCAGCAGCAGCAGGTGGCATTACCTCAATCGTATTGATGCCTGACACTAATCCTGTAATTGACGATATTTCGTTAGTTGATTTCATAAACCGAAAAGCAGAAAATGCTCCAATTAACATCTTTGCTGCTGGAGCTCTCACTAAAAACTTAGATGGAAGCACTTTAACAGAAATTGGGTTGATGTCAGAGGCTGGGGCACTAATGTTTTCGAATGGTGCATTACCAATTACAAATGCACAAACTATGAGAAGACTCTTGTCTTACTCTAGTAATTTTGATTGTTTAATATCTTCTCGCCCTTTAGAAAGCTCATTGAGTATTAATACCGTTGCCCATGAAAGTGATTTTTCAGCGCGGTTGGGACTTTCATCGTCTCCCGCGGTTTCAGAGCTCATCATAGTTCAACGTGATATAGCCCTAGCAGAACTCACCGATGGAAAACTTTTAATAGATTTAATTTCATCCTCAAAATCATTAAACGCAATTAAACAAGCGAAACTAAAGCATCCCAATATTTCATGTTCGGTTAGCATTAATCATTTAAGTTTGAATGAAAACGATATTGGTGATTATCGAACTTTCGCAAAACTAGATCCCCCATTAAGAGAAGAGTCCGACAGATTAGCTTTACTAAAAGGTATAAATCAAGGAATCATCGATGTTATTGTTTCATCTCATGACCCCCGTCCAGCTGGAGAAAAACGTTTGCCTTACGCCCAAGCGGCGTCAGGAGCTATAGGCCTTGAAACTCTTCTGGCTGCAGGCCTGTCACTGGTTGCAGATAAACAACTAAACTTGATGAAATTTCTTGCAGCTTTAACTTGCAACCCGGCTAAACTATTAGGACTAGATAGCGGCAGAATAAGTAAATCTGCTCCAGCAGACCTCATAATATTTGATCCAAATACACCCTGGGTGTGCAAGGGTAAAGATTTTTTATCAAAATCGAAAAATACGCCGTTCGATGGAAGATTAATGACTGGAAGAAACATCAAAACCATATGCAAAGGTAAGCTTGTATTTGACTTCAGTAATTAACAAATATACTAGCGTAAAATGCAAATTCTTATTACTTTTTTAGCCGGCTATTTACTTGGGTCAATCCCATTTGGTTTGATCGTAGTGCACCTCAATGGCAAGGGTGACATACGTGAAATTGGATCGGGAAATATAGGCGCAACCAATGTTTTAAGAACTGGCAATAAAAGCATTGCACTAATCACTTTGTTTTTGGATGGCTCAAAGGCCGCAATGGCTTTATTCATTTTTGAATATTTCTACGGGGTAAATTTTGGGTTAATAGCAGGCGCTTCAGCATTAATTGGCCATTGTTATCCAATTTGGCTTAAATTTAGAGGTGGAAAGGGAGTGGCCACTTTTTTTGGTTTCCTTATAGCTTCATCGTGGGTAGTTGCTTCACTTACAGGATTAGTTTGGTTGGTGGTAGCTTTGATATCCCGAATGTCATCTCTCGCAGCTATAGCGGCAGCAACTTTAACACCGCTGATCGCATTTTCTTTAAATCACTCAAAGCTCGCAATAGTATCTTCAATTTTAGCAGTTATTATAGTTTTTCGTCACTCAGAAAATATTAAACGCATTGCTAAGGGAGCAGAAAGTAAATTTGGAAAGTGATATTATAAAATACAGTACAATGTATATTTATGATTAATTTAGACTCCAAATTAAAACAATTATTGAAATGGTTGACAATTTTAAAGTCATCGCCCAAGTGTTTCCAATAAATGCATATTAATTCACGTCTTAAAAATAATATACTATAATAACAAGAGAACTTACTCATGAATCTAGTCATTGTTGAGTCGCCAGCAAAAGCCAAGACAATAGAAAAGTACTTGGGTAAAAACTATGAGGTTCTTGCAAGTTTTGGGCACATACGTGACCTGCCTAGTAAAAATGGATCCGTAGACCCTGATAATGAATTTAAAATGTCTTGGTCAATTGATACCCAATCAAAAAAGCGGGTGAAGGATATAGAAACTTCTCTCAAAAAAGCTGATAAACTAATATTAGCTACCGACCCAGATAGAGAAGGCGAGGCAATTTCGTGGCATCTACTTGATGTCTTATCCGGAAAGAAAGACCTTCTCAAAGGAAAAACTATTGAGCGTGTTGTATTCAATGCAATTACAAAAAAGTCAGTTACTGAAGCCATTGCTAAACCAAGGCAACTGGACATGGAACTCGTTGAGGCTTATCTAGCAAGAAGAGCTCTTGATTATCTTGTAGGGTTCACATTGTCACCGGTACTATGGAGAAAGCTTCCAGGCGCTAGATCTGCTGGAAGAGTTCAATCTGTTGCCCTTCGTTTAGTATGCGAACGTGAAACTGAAATCGAAAAATTTGACTCAAGGGAATACTGGTCAATTAACGCAATGATAGAAAACTCTCAAGGGTCGGATTTTCCTGCACGGCTTGTCTATCTAGATGGAGAAAAACTAGAAAAATTTTCTCTTATAAACGCAGAACAAGCTTCAAAAGCAAAGAACACCTTAGTTTCTTCAAAATTGAATGTTATTTCAATAGATAGCAAACCAGTGGCGAGAAACCCTCAAGCTCCCTTCATGACATCAACATTGCAGCAAGAAGCATCGCGTAAGTTAGGGTTTTCTGCAACTCAAACAATGCGTACGGCTCAAATGTTATATGAAGGCGTTGATATAGGCGGAGAAACAACCGGTCTGATTACTTATATGCGTACGGATGGAATCTCAATGATTGGTGAAGCAATAAGTGATTGCAGAGCAGCTATTGAAGCGAATTTCGGAGAAAAATATCTACCCGGCCAGCATAGAGTTTACAAAACAAAAGCAAAAAATGCTCAAGAGGCTCATGAAGCAATTCGCCCTACAAGTTTTTCGAGAACTCCGCAAAGCTTATCGCTGTCAGGAGATATGAAAAAACTCTATGAGTTAATTTGGAAGCGCGCTATGGCCTCTCAAATGTCCGCGGCAAAACTTGAACGTACTACAATTGAAATGGGTGACCAAAAAAAATCTGTGAGATTAAGGTCAACAGGTCAAGTAATTAAATTCGATGGATTTTTAAGACTCTACGAAGAGACAAAGCCTCTATCTACAGAAGAATCTGAGAGTCAATCAAATACCCTTTTACCCCAATTGACAGTAAATGATTTAATAAAAGCAAGTGATGTAAAGGCTGAGCAGCACTTCACTCAACCTCCACCAAGGTACTCAGAGGCTAGTCTTGTGAAGAAAATGGAAGAACTCGGAATTGGCAGGCCATCAACCTATGCCTCAATTTTAAAAGTACTTCAAGATCGAGGATATGTGAGCTTAGATAAAAGACGTTTTACGCCAGTAGATAAAGGACGATTACTGGCGGCTTTTCTTGAAAATTTTTTCGGAAAATACGTTCAATATGACTACACTGCTAAATTAGAAGAGAATCTTGACAAAGTATCCGCAGGAAATTTAAATTGGAAAACTTTTCTAAAAGAATTTTGGAGTGAATTCTCTAGTTCTGTTGATGAAACTAAGG
>JABGVR010000151.1 GCA_018645985.1 Hellea sp.
ACTAATCATACTGGTATATAAAACCATACCAAGGCAGAAATTTTTACTTTATTAGCACTTAATTAAGTGAGAAGATCATGCATCCTTGAATGTGGTTTTAAAAGCATTATCAAGATCAGCAATCAGGTCATCTGGATGCTCTAAACCAATAGAAAGGCGAATTAAGCCATCAGTTATACCAAATTTTTCTTGCAAATCATCTGATACGCTGGAATGTGTTGTACTTCCAGGATGACAAACAAGGCTTTCACTGCCACCAAGGCTTACGGCAGATTTAAAAATAGAAAGGTTATTAATCAAACGGAAAGCATCTGACTTGTTAGCATCAATTACAAAAGAAAAGGTCGAGCTTGGTCCTGAACACTGACGTTTATAAACTGATTGATATACTTCATCTTCTATAAAATCTGGGTGAAGAACCTCTGCAGAAATATATGGATTATCATTGATCCACTGTGCCACCTTATAGCCACTATCAGCAGAACGTTTCATGCGGATATTTAGAGTCTCTAGTGAACGAGAAATCATCCAGCTTGAATGTGGATCAAGAGTAAGACCAAGCATACCTCGCGTAGTTCGAACCGGACGAAGCATTTCAATACTTCCGCAAACAGCACCTGCAACAAGATCACTATGGCCGCCCACATACTTAGTTAATGAATACATGGCTATATCTATACCTTGGGGTACAACTTGTTGAAAGATAGGCCCCATAAGAGTGTTATCGCAAACACTTATTGGACGATGCCCTGTTTCTGATTTGATGACATCTAACACTTGATTTAGAGCTTTAATATCAACAAGTGAGTTAGTTGGATTAGCTGGTGATTCAATAAAAACCATGGCAATACGACCTTTTTTACTAGCACTCCGCAGTGAGTCCAGCATGCTTTGTTCATTCAAACCATCATTTAGCTCCCCTGTTTGAATATTAAAATCTGGAAGGAATTTGCGAATAAGCAATTCTGTTCCTCCATACAAGGGTGCACTTTGTACAATCACATCACCAGGACGTAAGTAAGCCAAAAGTATTGAGCTTATGGCGCCCATACCACTTGAACATACCACCGAGCGTTCTGAGCCTTCAAAAAGTGAAAGCCTATCCTCTATTATTTCTAAGTTAGGATGATTAAAGCGACTATAAATAAGACCGCCAACACTGCCTTCTGGTCCAGGCCTTTTTCCAGCCATAACTTGAAAAAATTCTTCACCGTCTTCTGGTGTTTGGTAAGCAAATGTAGAAGTTAAGAAGATAGGGGGTTTTACTGATCCCTCTGATAGCTCTGGATCATAACCGTAGGACATCATCATAGTTTCTGGCTTAAGCTCATGATCTCCAATTTTCTTATTTTTATATTTCTTATTATTGGACATTTCTGTTTCCCTCTTATATCTTAGTTATTTTTACTTAAGTATTTGTATTGTGTTTAATATTTTTAGCATAGTATACGTCTTAACCAAAAGTTATTAGTTAAGAATATATAGGCGCATTATTACTCCCACTCAGTAGCAACGTGATTTTTATTATGTTTAATATCAATCACTTATAGTCACCTCATAGTACGTGTGCAACAAATGTGTAACTCCATCACTACTCCGCACGTTTTCTCCACGCTTTAACCTGGAAACTATAGCCTCAAGTTTAGATAATCGTCTTTCTTCTTCAGCAGTAAGTGTGTTACGTTAATTAGCTTTATCTATGCGTTCTAATAGTGACTTTCGAGAGTTGCTGTTTGGCTTCCGCTGACTGTCATACCACTCACTCATTTCTTATAATCAGTTGGGTGATTTCTTGTGCAGCGCGACGAGAACCAGCAATGGACATATGATTATCATCAAAATAAAGAGCTTCGTTATCTATAACAGAAAAACACGTTTCTCGTTCACAGAACAAATCTGCAAGATCAACAACCTCTGTTATGTTAGTTAATTCGTTGATGTTTTCGTAAACAAATGAAACTCTGTCACGCCACCAACTTCGAGATACCCCCTCAGCAAATGTATCGTCATTTTTTGGCACTAAGAAACCAATTAATCGGGGTAGCTCCGGTGCTTGCTGAACAAAGATGGTTTCCTTTCCAGCATCTTGAAGTTTTTGTACCAAGCGCATAAGCGAATTCCAAATTTCACGTCTATTTCGATCTCCGCGTTCGTCAATTAGCAGCGGATATGTGTTTTCGTGGGGCCCGTACAATGAGTAAGCTATGCGATATGAGATGACAACAGTCTTAATTCTTTCATCAGCGATTAATCCATTGATC
>JABGVR010000152.1 GCA_018645985.1 Hellea sp.
AGCACATCCTCCATCGGTGGGCCAATGGCAATTGATAAACTTGCACTGCCATTTTCAGGAATACAAATATCCTTACATACAAGGTAACTAAAATTTGCAATTATTGTAACAATTGATCCCGGTTCTACGTCCTTTTCTACAGAAAACTGGACAGGGAATATTGGTGAGCCCTCAAACCCATAATTTACTATTGGGCCTGTTTGAATTACTTTGGGGGGGAGCCAATTGATTGCTCCAGCCTCAACCCCTGCAGGTAAGGTCCAATCTATATAGACAGGCTCTCCACTATCGCCTGGGTTTTGCCAATATGTATGCCAGTTCCTGTCAAGTTTAGTTTGAAGTGCGATATAAAATTTTTGGCCCGGCAAAACGCTATCATGGCTACTTATTAGAGTAGCGGTAGCCCTGCCTGTATCAACGGGAAGAGATTGAGCCGCCAGTACAGGGAAAGAAACAAGCATCATAACTAAGGATAAAATAATTGTTCGCATAATCTCTCCTTTCTGGGTATCTGCATAATTATATATTACTTATAAATTTATAAACATTCATAGCATATGTTAAACTGCGAAACATAAGTATTTATAATTAAGGAAGTACTAGTGTTATAAATTATTGTATAAAAAAACCCACAATAAAGTGGGTTTTTTTCATAATTCAAGGATTGTTATTTTTTTTCAGCCGCCGCTGCATCATTAACACGTCTCAAAGTCTTGTTAACAAGTCGTTGCCAGTTACCAAGTGAAACCATATGTGAATGAGCTACAGCTAAGTAACCGTTGTCAGTAAACTCTTTCAGTTTTTCAGCAGAAAGACCCTTTAATTTATCCTCAGTGATCGCATAGTAGTCTGCAATTCTTTGTTGCTCTGCAGGCGTGCCATCAGCATTCTGCCCCTGAAAGTTCATTTCTTTCTGTTCGAATAAATCTAGCTCCTTGAATACTCCAATCATACGTTCCGTTGCTTGTCTGTCACGCTCAAAATTTTGTAAAAACTGAAAAGCTTCTTTCGTGAAGGCGGATGTATCGTCACCATCAAAAAATTTTTGCTGGGGTTTCTTGCTGGTAACGCACTTTGCGCCCTCATCAACACATACTACAAAACGACCATTTGGCTTATCGTTAGCTAATACAAAGGGAAAACGGCGAGCAAAAGCTGGTAAGTAAAAATCTTGCTCAAACTCACCATCATTCACAAATAGATTCTCACCCGTCCTTACGCCCATTACAGCCAAGGGATTACGCTCTTCACCTGCGAATATTATAGGGTATGATGCTGCAGCTGCACCAAATTCAGGTGCAGTAAGTGGCATAAAATGCTGATCAGCCATGAACTCAAAGGGCTTTGCTATCGGACTAACCCCAAACTTCTGATGCTTATCTTTTGTAAGTGGTTGTGGGTTCTGATAAAACATTACATTTCCAGATACAGTCGTATTTTCTTTTTTATCAGCCATTGTAGTCCCTTATTTTAGTATATTGATAGATATGAGGTTAAAAATATCAATTTCAAGGGCGCTTTATACAATTTAATTAAGTCTATCAACAAATGAATTCTAATAAATATTTTTTTAATGTTCCCGTTAAAAAACGGATAGATTTAACAATCTAAAGTATTTAAGGAAATTCCATGGGTAATTTTATAAAAACGTGGGCAGGTGAATGCTCAGCATGGGAGTGTGATGGACTAGGTCATCTCAATATGCGTCATTATTTGACGAAAGCACAACAAGCTAGGCAAATGTTTTTTATTCATAACGGACTACACGATGCCTTCAAAAAAAATGCCTTAACAACATTAATTGTGAAAAAATATCATATCAAGTACCTAAGCGAAGCTAGGCCAGACAATCCACTATTTATCGAGACTGGGTGTCTAGAAATCTCAGAGAAAACAGCAACTATTTGCCATATGATGTTTCACAGGGACGGCAAAATTGCCGCTACTATAGTAGAACACCTTGAACATATTCACTTAGAAACTGAAAGAGCTACTATTTGGCCTGTTGGATTTGTTCAGTCCGTTAACCAATTTAAGGTAGAACAGCCAGAAATATCTAAACTAAGGAACATAAAATATAAGATAAAATCGTGGAATCCACATGAAAATGAAATTTTAAAACTATCTACAAAACAAATAGGATCTGGGGTCTTCCAGCCCCATGAAGTAGGTATATGCGGGAAAGTAACGCCGCAAGCTTTAATGGGTAGAATAACAGAAACTCTGGCGCATATGATTGACGGCTATCCTGAATTTAAAGATCCTTCATTTAATGACGGGTCTAATTCAGGTGCATTATTAGAGGCGCAAATTTTTATACATAAAAGTCAGGTTGCAGGAGATGCCTATAGGCTTTACTCTGGATTATTGGAGGGTAATAAGTATACGCGCAAATTAGTTCACCATGTTTTTAATTCAGTGACTGGAAAATGTATTTTCTCTATGATTGGGGCAGGGTGTCTTTTTGATTTAGAAACCCGTAAATTAGTAAAAGCAAGTGATGATCAAGTTGCAGAATTGCAAAATAATATAGTTCTTGGGTTAAAAGTTTAAGGCTGCCCTGCTCAATGCTTTGCGCAAATTATCAATTGCGAATTCTGGCTTATTAATGGGGAACATATGATCTAAGTTTAAATCAAAAGATACACTAGGCTGGCCTAACTCTCGCTTAAACGCGTGTCTACCAGATTTAAAGCTAACAGAGCCTCCTTTCCCGGCAAATATAACGTTGGAATTATTTTTTGGTAAATACTTTATAGATTTAAAAACATTGTGGGCTTGCGCAACAAATATTGCCTGCTCTGTAAGTGGTTCGCACGATAGCTTGAGTCCCTTTCCATTAGGTATCAATCCTCCAGTGAGGTAGTCTGATAATGCGTCATCTGAGAAATTTCTAAACGCACCCCTTTCTTTATACCTGTTAAAAGCCGTCTCAAAATTATCGAACTCAAACTTTCGTCGCCCAGCATGTCTTGCTATTGCAAGCTTCTGCTTGGTTATGTCTCTGAACCACGAAAAATGACTGAGATATCTTATTGGCCAACGCAATAAAACAGGGTCAAAACCAACAAAACCGCTAACCTTATTTTTTATTTCAGGCATGGCAAGTATGCCCGTGACTGCCCCATAACTATGGCCCGCAAGTATTACTGGGCTCTTTATATAGCGATCAAAAAAATCAACTACATCGTCACGAAAAATATTCCAATCTTTTAAAGTGTCTATATTTATTGGTAGGTTGCTCATACCATGACCTCGCATATCAAGCGCGACTGAATGAAACCCTAAAGGCGTGAGTATTGATTTATAGCTATAAGCATTAAAACCATTCGCGTTAAGCATAACTAATTTAATAGGGTTTGAAACAAAGCCGAAGTGAACAGCTGACATTTCACCATCCCGTAATAAATAATTTTTACGTGTTGGGTCTGGTTGCAAAATCCAATTACCTCACATTGCGTGAACTTTTTCAGGGTCAAGGTCATCTAAAATTGCTTTATCAAGAGTTCTAAATATCTCTTTACGACTACGAAGCTTAGTCTCACGAAATGCTTTAGTGTTTACTTGGCTAAACAATTTAGCAGCCATAGGGATAGAAGACTCCCATTCATCGGCAGGAACAACTTTATCAAAAAACCCTGCATCGACGGAGGCTTCAGGACCAAAAATTTCACCATTTATAACGCAGCGATTAAAGTAAGACTTTGACAAGTGATACCTTCCCATCTCAATGCCAAAATTATGCATCGTCATGCCGATGAGAGTTTCATTAAGGCCTACCTTGTAACCCCCATCCTTTATCATTGAATAGTCGCAAGCAAGGGCAAGAAAAGCACCCATCGCGATTGTATGTCCGGAAGCTGCCATTATAACTGGCCGTGGAAATGACATTATCCTTCGCGCAAACTTAGAGCCCTTAGACGTGAGCTCCAAAGCATCCTGAGGCCCATCGCCCATTTCTTTTAAATCAAAGCCACCAGACATTATTCCTTCTCGTCCAGTTATAATTACAATGGCGTCGTCCGCCTCAGCTTTATCCATTGCAGAGTTTAAGTCTGCCCAGACTAAAGAGCCTAAAGCATTAGCCTTACCATCATCAATGGTAATTATTGCAATGCCTTGTTTTATATTGATCGTAACATTTGACATTAATTCTCTCTCTTAATTTTAAGTAAAGTTAAATAAATTTTCACAAGTGAATTATCGGCTAAACTTATTATAAAAAGTCTCATCTGTTTTTGACATTTCTCGAAGTAGTGGAGGAACCTCATATTGTGGTCCGTATGCTTCAAGTAGCTCATCTGACCTAGCAACAAAAGCTCTAGCGCCTATAGTGTCTATAAAGCTAATTGCACCACCAGTAAAAGGGGCAAACCCCCAGCCAAAAATAGAGCCTAAATCAGCTTCACGTGGGTCATGAACTATTCCCTCGGCCATAGTTCGGGCTGCTTCAATCGCTTGGGCATACATCAATCTGTCCTTTACATCCTGCACATCTGGCTGTTGTCGTAAAATACCATCTAGTGCGAATTGATCCAATTCATCCCAAAGGTGCTTTTCACGGCCTTCATATACATAAAATCCTTTGCCATTTTTGCGACCAAAACGTTCGGCCTCATACATTGTCTTCACAATGGCATCGCCTTTTCCTTCAACATATTGGCTTCCTAGATCGTGCTGACTTTGCAACATCACTTTATGAGCAAGATCTATTGCCACTTCATCCTGTAAGGATAGTGGGCCAACTGGCATGCCCGCCATTTTAGCAGCATTTTCTATTAACGCAGGTTTTACGCCCTCAGACAGCATATTAAACCCTTCCTGTATATACCTCATTACACACCTATTGGCATAGAAACCTCTGGTATCTTCAACTACAATAGGTACCTTTCTAATTTTAGAGACAAAGTCTATTGCCCGCGAGATGGCATAATCACTAGTGTTTTTACCTTTAATAATTTCCACAAGCATCATTTTGTGAACAGGACTGAAAAAATGGATACCTATAAAATTATCGGGGCGTACCGATGCTGTTGCGAGGTCGGTGATAGGGATTGTTGATGTGTTTGATCCAAATACCGCTGTCTGGTCGATAAATTGTTCGACCTTTTTTGTAATTTCAGCCTTTAGCTCTGAATTTTCAAAAACAGCTTCAACAACTAAATCTACACCACTAAGCTTAGAGTAATCAGTTGTAGCAGAAATGCGATCAGTTATAATAAGCGCCTTTTCTTCTGTTGTTTTTTTACGCTTTACTCTTTTCGCTTGTTCATTAATTGCGAACTGCTTTCCCTTATCAGCACTTTCTTGATCACGATCTATCAAAACCACCTCAATACCTGCCATAGCAGATACATAAGCAACCCCAGCGCCCATAAAACCCGCACCTATGACACCTACTTTTTTAATGTCGCCTTTAATTTGTCCTTCAGGCCTAGCCTCTCCTTTTTCCAAGGCTTGCTTGGAAAGGAACAGTGAACGCACCATATTGCCTGACTCAGGTCTTAACATAAGGTCACAAAAATAACGGCTTTCTATTCTAAGTGCAGCATCCATCGGAACAAGAGAGCCCTCATATACAGATGCAATAATATTTCTCATAGCCGGGTAATTCCCAAAACTCTCTTTACTAACCATTGCATTAGCACCCGCAAACATTTGATAGCCTTGCGCTGTATAAGGCGCTCCCCCCGGAAACTTGAAGCGGTCCATATCCCAAGGTTGTTTCGCCTTGGGGTTTGCTTTAATCCATTTTTTTGCTTCAGTTATCAGTTGGTCGCCGGGTACTGCTGCATGAAAGATACCCATCGCATGAGCTTCAGAAGCTGATAATTGCTTACCTTGTAGAAGCACAGCAGACGCCGCCATCAACCCTACAAGTCGTGGCAATCTCTGAGTTCCACCTGCGCCAGGAAGTAAGCCTATGAGTGCCTCTGGTAAACCAACTTTAGCAGTTTTATTATCGGAGGCAATAAAACGGCCAGTACATGCCATAACAAACTCGAAACCACCTCCTAAGGCGAGGCCATTTAAAGCAGCAGCTATGGGCTTCCCGCAAACCTCTAAATCACGAAAAAGCTTATTTAACTTATAAACACTCTTAAAGAGTTCTGCTTTAGCTCCCTCAGGGTCTTTTTTCATTTCTCCACGTGCACCAGAAAGATTGCTTCCCATCTCCTCAAGGTCAGCACCTGCGCAAAAAGCCTTCTTCCCTGAGGTTATAACCGCACCATTGATACTTTTATCAGATTTAATCATCTCCGTTAATTCAGCAATCTCACTCATGGAGCTAACATTCAGGACATTCATAGACCGATCGGGCATATCAAATGTTACCACTAAAATACCGTCTGCATCTTTATCTATACTAAAATTTTTCATCTTTATCTCTACTCAAATCTGTGAAATTAAATACGCTCTATAATTGTGGCCGAGCCCATACCGCCGCCCACACACAATGTAATTAATGAAGTCTCTTTGTCAGAACGTTCAAGCTCGTCAACCATTGTTCCCAATATCATAGCTCCAGTTGCGCCAAGGGGGTGGCCCATTGCTATCGATCCGCCATTTACGTTTATTTTACTGTGATCAATATTATGGGCCTGCATAAAACGTAGGACCACAGAGGCAAAAGCTTCATTTAATTCATATATATCGATATCATTAACTTCCATACCGGCACGCTTAAGGGCCTTTGCTGCTACAAACTCAGGGCCCGTTAACATTATGGTTGGTTCGCTTCCAATTTCAGCAAAGCTTTTAATACGTGCTCTGGCTTTTAAGCCTAGGGCCTCCCCCATCTCCTTTGTTCCAATAAGTACTGCTGCGGCTCCATCTACAATTCCTGAACTGTTTCCTGCATGGTGAACATGTTTTATAGACTCCAACTCTGGGTATTTTTGCAAAGCAACAAAATCCATACCTGGCATGATTTTACCCATAGCCTCAAATGATGGATTTAAAGAGCCTAATGACTGCATATTTGTTTCTGGTCGCATGTGTTCATCATGAGATAACAAAGTAACCCCTAGCTGGTCTTTAACTGGAACAATTGAATTTTTAAAACGGCCCTCATCCCAAGCTTTTTTTGCTCGTTTTTGAGATTCCACCGCATAAGAGTCGCAATCATCACGCGAAAATCCATATTTAGTAGCTATTAAGTCAGCAGATATCCCCTGCGGCACTATTTGATGGTCAAAAGCAATCGCAGGGTCTACGCCCATAGCACCGCCATCACTGCCCATTGGAACTCTAGACATGTGTTCGACGCCGCCGCCAATTGTCATATCTGCCATTCCGGCCATGACTTTAGAAGCCGCCATATTCACAGCTTCCAATCCAGAAGCACAGAACCGGTTAACTGTAACGCCTGCCGCTGTTTGATTGTAATTAGCAGTTATTGCAGCTGAACGCGCTATATCAGCGCCCTGGCCTGCCACAGGCGATACACAACCCATAATTATATCATCAACCTTCGAGGTATCGAGATTGTTGCGATTTTTTATAGCTTCAAGCTGCTGCGTTAATAAAGATAAAGCAGTAATCTCGTGCAAGCTGCCACTTTTTTTTCCTTTTCCTCGCGGGCTTCTAACTGCGTCGAATATGTATGCATCTACCATGGTAGTCTCCTAAATATCTTATTAATTTTTATTTGGGCCTTATCAAAGACTTCGAGCAATCACCATTTTCATGATTTCATTTGTACCGCCATAAATTCTCTGAACACGACTATCTCTATACATACGGCCTATTCGGTATTCATTCATAAAACCATAGCCACCATGGAGTTGTAGACAACGGTCTATTACCTCACACTCCTTATCTGTTACCCAGTATTTTGCCATTGAAGCAGTGACTGTATCAAGTTCGCCCCGCAGGTGCTTAGCGGCGCAGTCATAAACAAACGTTTTAGCTATCTGTACTATAGTTTTACATTCAGCCAACTCAAACTGTGTGTTCTGAAAGGATATAACCGGCTTACCAAAGGCTTTGCGTTCTTTAACATATTCAACCGTCATTTCCAATGCGGCTTCCATTTGTGCAACACCTTGAATGGCAATATTTAATCTTTCTTGAGGGAGCTCTTTCATTAATTGTATAAATCCGTGCCCTGTTTCCGAACCTAACAAGCTATCAGCAGGAACTTTCATATCATCAAAAAAGAGTTCGGCGGTATCTTGGGCATCCATACCTACTTTGTCTAATATACGCCCCCTCCGAAAGCCCTCGAGGTCATCAGTTTCGATCACAAATAAAGACTTAGAAAACTTACCCTCCCCCCCAGTATCGGCTACAACAACAATTAGATTAGCAGTGCCGCCATTGGTGATGAATGTTTTAGAGCCGTTTATGACCCACCCATTTCCATCTTTTTTAGCATTAGTTTTAACATTTTGGAGGTCAGACCCGGTACCAGGTTCAGACATTGCGATAGCGCCGACAAGTTCACCTGTTGCCATCTTTGGTAACCATTTTTGCTTTTGCTCTTCTGTCCCATAGTGAAGGATGTAGGGCGCAACTATGGCATTATGCAAAGAAAGACCAAAACCATCAACGTTTGCCTTGATCAACTCTTCTTGAATGATCATTTCGTGGCGGTAATCTCCTCCACCCCCGCCATACTCCTCGGGAATAGCGCAATTCAGAAGTCCCATGTCACCTGCCATATTCCAGTACTTGCGATCTACTTTTTTATTCTTCCTAAACTCTTCAGAATGAGGTGCCATTTCTTTGGCATAAAACTTATGAACAGCATCCCTGAACATATTAATGTCTTCTTCAGCATACCAATCAGGGTTTTTAAAATCTAATACAGACATAATTTTCCTTTCTTTAAAATGCGCTCGCTTTAAGTGCCATTATAGGCTCTGCGCCTGTTTTTATTTTTGCAAAGTGGGCATCCAGCATTGGCAGCATCCGCAGAATAAAATACCGGCCGGTAATTATCTTATTAGAATAAAACTCATCATTTGAACCGCCATCAATTTTTGATTGCGCCACAACCGCCATCTTAGCCCACATATATGCAAGCGTAGTAAGGCCCATCATATGCATATAATCAACAGAACCAGACCCAGCATTATCTGGGTTTTGCATTCCATTTTGCATTAACCACATAGTGGCATTTGAAAGACTATCTTTTGCTTTCTTTAGTCCCTCCATAAATTCTGATAAGGTCTCATTTTCAGAATTCTCACTTAAAAAATCATCCATCTCAGCGTTTAGAGTCATTAATGCTCTACCGCCATTTTTTGCCAGTTTACGTCCAACTAGATCTAATGCTTGGATACCATTAGCTCCCTCATAAATAAGAGTAATTCTAGTGTCCCTGACGAATTGGCTCATCCCCCATTCTTCAATAAAACCGTGCCCTCCAAATATTTGCTGGCAGTCAATGGTAGTGGCTAAGGCTTTATCTGTTAAGTAACCTTTAATCACGGGAGTAAGGAGACCTAAATAGTCATCAGCTTTTTCTCTAAATTTTTCATCCGGGTGAACAGTTTCTAAGTCTTCCATCAAAGCAGACCAGTATATCAGTGCTCTAGCCCCTTCGTTAAAGGCCTTTGTTTCCATCAACATTCTTCGTACGTCAGGATGAACTATTATAGGATCTGCAGGTCCATCCGTATTCTTTGGTCCCGTTAACGACCGACCTTGCGCCCTGTCTTTGGCATAGGCCACTGCGTTCTGATAGGCTACATCTGACTGAGCAAGCCCTTGCATTCCTACATCTAGTCGAGCACGATTCATCATCACAAACATAACACGTAGGCCCTTGTCTGCCTCGCCCACAAGATAACCATCCGCCTCATCGTAATTCATGACGCAAGTAGCATTTCCATTGATACCCATTTTGTGTTCAATAGCACCACATGAAACTGCATTTTTAGGACCCACCTCACCCTTTTCATCTAATTTAAATTTTGGAACTATAAATAAAGAGATGCCCTTTACACCCTCTGGAGCACCTTCAATACGTGCTAGACAGAGATGAATAATATTTTCAGACATGTCGTGTTCACCCGCTGAGATAAATATTTTTTGTCCTGTTATTTTATAAGATCCATCTGTTTGCGGCACTGCTTTAGTTTTTAACAATCCAAGGTCCGTACCACAATGGGGTTCGGTCAGATTCATTGTACCGGTCCACTGACCAGATACCATTTTTGGAAGAAAGGTTTTCTTTTGTTCTTCAGTTCCCCCAATTTCAATAGCTTTTGCCGCTCCATTCGTAAGCCCTGGGTACATAGAGAAAGCTGTATTTGCTGCAGATTGCATTTCTCCGGCTGCTATGCTCCAAATTCCCGGCATTCCCATGCCGCCATACTCAGGGTTAGCTGACAGGCCCAGCATCCCATTTTCTACCATTTGGGCATATGCCTCTTTAAACCCTGTAGGTGTTGTTACAGAACCATCGCTATGACGCGTACAGCCCTCTTTATCACCAATCACATTTAAAGGGGTTAATATTTCTGAGGAAAACTTAGCCCCATGATCAATAATAGCATCTAAGGTTTCTGTATCGGCTTCAGAAAATTTTTCATATTTTGTTAGATCGCCAATATTCAACATTTCTTGCATAATAAATTTCATGTCACGAACGGGCGCATTATATGTAGGCATTTATATTTCCTTTTTATTATTATTTTCAACCGAGTAATCGTCGGCCATTGTTTCTTTAAATCGAGCCTCATATGCTGCAGCGAGGTCGAAAACCCCATTACTATCGTATGAACTTTCAATATTTTTTGTAATAACTGAACAAATGTCTTTTAGATCGTTTGTTATAACATCAATATCTTTTCTTCGGCGCTTTAATGAGCTTATTGCTTTTTCAAAATTATTCTTCCGTTTTAGCAGTTCAGAACGGCCTGTAATTTCTCCATCGGTTACATCAAGAACTTCTTTGATATCGTCTAGTCTGAAACCAATCCTTTTAGCTCGCATTATTCTTTCAAACCTAACATAATCTTCATGGTCAAATATCCTAGCACCTGAATTTCTCGAGGGTTTTAAAAGCCCTTTATCTTCATAAAAACGTATTGTTCGTGGTGTCACGTTAAAGCTTTCAGCAAACTCTCGAATGCCCCACTTGTAGTTTTGAGTGATATTTTCTGAATGATTACCCACAGGAGCGACTTAATTAACGTTAACGTTAACGTCAAGTAAATAATAAGGCACACTAAGGTGGCTTATCAAAAATATTTAATGATATAGAAACTTGTTCGCAGTACAATTTCTGATAAAGTTATATAGTGCAAAATATTCAGATAATTAAAGCTAAGACACCAGAAGATATAAGCATGGTGAGATCAATATTTCTAGATTATATAAATTTTATAGAAGGCTATCTTGACCATTCACTTGATTTCCAAAATACAACAGAAGAATTTTCAAACTTCCCTTCGGTTTACAAAACGCTATTGTTAGCCAAATTAAATAATAACCCTGTGGCTGCATGCGCCTTAAAGCAATTGTCGGACAATGCTTGTGAATTAAAGCGCTTATACTGCAGGCCTTTTGGTAGAGGGCATAAAATTGGGGAGAGTTTAGTAATTAGAGCTATCGAGGATGCAAAAAAAATAGGTTATAAGAAAATGTACCTCGATACAAATAAAGGCCTAAAGCATGCTAATTCAATTTATGAGGACCTAAAATTTAAGGACACGGATAGCTATTACGCAAACCCAATGGCAGACACACGGTATATGTCCCTTACATTATAAATGTCTCACTGATTAATTCTCATATCACGAATAACCTCTATCGCTGCTTTTCTCGGGTCTACGGCCTTAGTAATTGAACGGCCAACAACTAAATGTGAGGCACCCGAGGCTAGAGAGGCGCCGGGGGTTGAAACTCTTTTCTGGTCATCTTTATTGTCGTTCAGCATTCTTATACCAGGTGTGACAATCAAAAAGTCCTCTGGAACTAATTTCTTTATTGCTGAGACCTCAAGTGGGCTAGCAACCACACCGTCAACCCCACACTCTAAAGCTTGGTCAACTCGTCGTAAAACAAGTTCTTCTGCATTTTGGTGGTATCCAATCTTTTCTAAAGACTTCTTGTTTAATGAAGTTAATACAGTAACTGCAAGGATCTTAAGGTCGCTACTCTCTCTACCTAATACAGCTGACTTCATAACCTCAGGTCTGGCATGAACTGTAAGTAAATTGGCATCAAGTGAGCATATCGATCTAGTTGCCTTTTCAACGGTTGCCCCTATATCGTGAAACTTATAATCATAAAATATGTTTTTCCCCATGGCTTTTAGCTCTTGGCCAAGCTCTACACCCCCAACCGCAAGAAGCTGCAGGCCAATTTTATAGCTTTCTATATGATCACCGAGCAGTTTAACTAAACCTCTGGCCTCATCAACATCGGGCAGATCTAAAGCTACATATAATCTTTCATCTGACATTTTTTTTTCTAGCATAATTAATTAATCTTACGATAACGCTGTGAATTTTTTGACATAAGTTTTTGTGCTAGCTTGTTAGGTAAAACCCTGCCCAATACTGAAATAAATTTATTTACTTTTCCGCTTACGTACACAGCATGATTATTTTCACATGCCTTTACGCCTAAACGCGCACAAGTGTCGGCATCCATAAGCATAAATGAAGGCAGTTTATTTATTCCCTCCCTTGTGCCATTAACATCATGAAACTCAGTCAACGTAAAACCGGGACACAAAGCAGACACATTAACTCCACTGTCGCTCAACTCCGCATTTAAACTTTCAGAAAATTTAATCAAAAAACTCTTAACTCCTGCATATAGTGTGTGTCCCTTAGAGCCCGGCATATGTCCCGCCAATGAAGCAACGTTTATGATCCGCCCAAATTCATTATCTACCATTTCGGGGGCCAGCATCCTCACAAGTTCACAAGGCGCGGTCATCATCAGCTGAATGAACTTTTCATGATCTTTCCAGCCACTATCGAGAAAAACACCTGGATGGCCGTAACCCGCATTATTTACGAGGCCTGAGACTTTAAGGTTCTTTGCCTTTATATTTTTAAATAATTTTTGTGTGGCACTCTTTTCGAAAAAATCTACCTCAAATATATGACTTATTGTACCGTATTTTCTTTCTAATTCTTCCGCTAATTCGATCATCGGCTTAGTGCGCCGGGCCGTTAATATAAGGTCCCACCCCATCTCAGCATACACAATAGCAATAGCCTTCCCAATGCCCGCAGAGGCGCCAGTAATTAAGCAAATATTTTTTTTCGACTGTGAATTATTTAGAGTCATGTTCACTACTTTTTTTAACTACGCATTAATATTGTGATTTTTTACAAAATTATGATAACTTGAATTGTTATTAATGTCTAAGGTCAATTATGCGTTGTATTACTTTTATTCTAAGCGTTTACTTAACTGCATGCGTAACTGCTCCAAACCCTGAAAAATACCTTGAGTTAACATGTGAAAATTTATCTGATCTCACTCGTGCTTACTCAGATAACATATCTCAATATAAACTATTTAATGATGATGATATTAACGAATGGGGGAGAACTAATAAAAGGCAAGAAGACGACAGGACTATAGGAAACGGGCTCACACCAATTGATCTGGAAGTAAGAGAAGAATTAAGGTCCATACGTGCCGCAGCAGCAATGAATGGTTGTTGATATGGATACGCCTATAATACGTATTAGTTTGTTTCTGTTTGTTTTGGTATTTTTTGCATTACTAGAAAACTTTTATCCGCGGCGAAGAACGGGTGGTAACACAAAAGAAAGGTGGAAAACAAATTTTTCCATATCAATAATAAGTCAGGTTTTATTGCAACTTATGCTTCCGTTAAGTGCTGTGTTAATTGCGGTTTTAGCGTCAGGTAACAATTTTGGCCTTTTTAATAACATAGAGTGGCCAGTTTTTATTGAGGGGGCCTTGGTTTTCTTATTATTAGATTTTTCGATCTATATCCAACATGTTCTAAGCCACAAAATACCTATCTTATGGCAAATTCATAAAGTGCATCATTCAGATAGAGAGCTAGATACAAGTACAGCCGTACGCTTCCATCCCTTAGAAATTTATATATCAATGCTTTACAAGAGTATCGTAATAATAGTTTTAGGTCCAAGTGCCGTGTTGGTTTTAATTTTTGAAATTGTTTTAAGTAGTTCAGCCATTTTCAATCATGCTAATTTAAAACTGCCCGCAAAAATTGATAGGCTATTAAGAAAGACAATTGTAACTCCTGACATGCACAGGCTTCACCACTCAGTAAGAGAATTCGAAAGTAGTAAAAATTATGGGTTTAATTTTTCATTTTGGGACAGGGTTTTTGATACCCACTTGAAGGTTTCCGATGAGTATCATAAAAAAATGACTCTTGGACTTGAAAGTCACCAATCAATTAATACTGACCGTCTAATATGGAGCCTTTGGCTACCGTTTATTAAAAAATAAAACTCTTATAGCTTTAATAATAAATATTAGGCTATAGCCCTGCTGGAAATGGAGTTGCACATGAATAAAATCAAGAAAGTTGTTTTAGCCTATTCCGGAGGCCTAGACACTTCAATTATTCTAAAATGGTTACAAGAAGAGAAAGGTTATGAAGTAGTAACTTTTACAGCAGATTTAGGGCAGGGCGAAGAACTTGAGCCTGCCAGAAGAAAGGCTCAGGCACAGGGCGTAAAAGAAATTTTTATTGACGATTTAAGAGAAGAATTTGTTAGAGATTATGTATACCCTATGTTTAGAGCGAATGCACTCTATGAGGGCCTATATTTATTAGGCACTTCAATAGCACGGCCATTGATATCAAAGCGACAAATTGAGATAGCCCATCAAGTTGGAGCTGATGCTGTTTGTCATGGCGCCACAGGTAAAGGGAATGATCAAGTTCGGTTTGAATTAGGTTATTATGCGCTAGATCCAGAAATAAAAGTCATTGCACCATGGAGAGAGTGGGATCTCAATTCTAGGACAAAGCTAATAAAATATGCTGAAACTCATGGAATAGAAATTGCAACAGATAAAAGGGGCGAGGCACCTTTTTCTGTAGATGCTAACTTGCTTCAC
>JABGVR010000153.1 GCA_018645985.1 Hellea sp.
CAGGATACCAACAGGCAGCAGTGAGCCTGACATTTTTTTTATGCCGCCCAATGAAAAACCTATCGCCTGGCTCTGTTCCATCAATATAAACCTTTTGCTGCGTCAATTAATTGACACTTTTTGCCTTTGTTTTAAAACAATTTATTATTTATTATCCCAATAAAAAATCGCCTTAAACATAGTAATGCATAAAACGTGCCATGCCTTAACCAACGCAACGGATAGTATACCTGATCACATAGTTAATTAAGGGTTCATGTAAGGGCTTTCCTTTTGGCATAATAATTGCTCATCACAGGCATCTTTGGAGTCGAAAGGCAAACACCATGCGTTTAACTATTAAATCTATGCCGATATTTCTTATGTTCGTCAGTGTGCTAGTGTCAGCCTGTGAGACGTCCGGCATCAATAACTTCCAGACCATAGACCAGTCTGACCACCCCAGGCCAACATTACCATCAAAACAGGCCGCACTGCAAAATACGCAATCGATCGTTGCAGAACGTCTACTCGCAAGTGCGCCCGACTATTATGTGCCATCGATTAAAGCAGTGGGCTTTTCGTCTATCGCGATACAACCTTCAAAAAATTTGAACCAACGACGATTGATGGCCATTCGAGCAGCTAAATTGGACGCCTACCGAGTTCTTGCAGAGCAAATTCATGGTGTTCAACTGGATGGACAAACTACTGTAGCAGAGGCGATGTTAACATCCGATGTTTTAAGCTCAGCCGTACGCGGTACAATAATGGGAGCAGAAACAGTTAAAATTGAACCAACAGGATCCGACACATACCTCGTGGAGCTTTCTGTCAGCCAGACACACTTAAATCGATTGATAAAGCTTTACAAACAAGGCCTACTTTAGAAGTAAGTAATTATCCTCATGCATAAAATTTATTTTCTCATTTATCTAATTCTGGTAACATTGTCTAATGCTGCCGTAGCTGAAGGGCTGATTGTAGAAGCAAAAGGAACTGTACTTAAGACTACAACTCTATCTAATGATCTTTATCAAACACGTGCTATTGCAAACGCTCTGCAGACTGTTGTCCACTCGAGCCCACAATCTCTTGGTAGTTTTTCTTTAATAGAAAATGGTAAAGTGTTATTTGATCAAATTTCGTCGCAGTCTAGCATAAAGATTGGAGGCTATAGAATCCTATCAACACAAGACCATGGAGATAAATTTTCCGTAAGTCTGGAAGTCCTGATTTTGCCTTCCAATAAAAATAGCGTTGCATTCAGTTGTCGCCAACCCAAAGATTTAGATATTGCGCTAAATTGGAAAGGCATCACACTCAAAAGGTCGATGCCCTTTTGGGTGCAAATTGATGCGCAATCAATTTACCAGCAGATTGCATCTACAATTGCATCTGACGATAGGTTTAACATTAGAAAGAAAATACCGCGTCAAACGCTACAGGATACTGGTTACTCACTTTACGATACTGGTGACAACGCTGCCGCGTATGCTCCCAAATACGAGTTAACAGCCGAGCTCAAATTAGATCTAAAAAATGAAAACAGTTTACTACAACGCTCAAAGACCCTCACAATTGAAGCAACGACTGAACTTGCTCGGCGGTCGCAAATAATTAGATCAACAACACTAGAAAATAATATTACCCTTTCCAAAAGTGGGGTTCTAATCAATGGACCCAATACGGGAAGGCAAAACTTAGAAAATATCCAACAAAATATTTATGACGTTATGCAACAATCAGTAATAAACACTCTCAGGGAATTAGAGTGTAAAAATTTTGCGAGTAAAATAATATATCAGGGCCAAACTCTGAAGATTGATTTTGGTTTTCAAGACGGATTATTGGAGACTGATATCTTTAGCTCAGCTGTAATCGGCACAAAACAATTCTACTTCTCTGTGAAACAGATGAATGATAACTACACCACCCTTCACGCGTTATCTAACGACACTAAAGCAGAAATTTTTGATGGATTAGATATTCAATTATTGGAGCGCTTCTAATGAGATATGTTTTGAAGATGGTGACTGTCTTGTTTGTTTTGATTTTTTCTCAAACAGTTTCAGCAGACAATAAATTGATTTATGGTGCAGACCTTAAAATAGTAGCCGAGAAATATTTAACTGAGAAAGGCATTCTGCATAAAGTTTTAGTATCGGATAAACGGGCATATTTTCCATGCGCAGAGAAAATTTTTATAGCGCCCAAAAACCCAAACGACTGGAATACAATTAAAGCGTCATGCGGCAACCCCGAGCGCTGGTCAGTTTCGTTAAGAACACAAGAGTTCACAACCGGCAGTGCCGGATCCAAAGACGTGGA
>JABGVR010000154.1 GCA_018645985.1 Hellea sp.
GATGAAATAGATGCTGTAGGGCGACATAGAGGTGTGGGAACTTCAGGTGGGCACGAAGAACGCGAACAAACACTGAATCAGCTTCTTGTTGAAATGGATGGATTTCAAGGTGATGAAGGCGTCATAATAATAGCCGCAACGAATAGACCAGATGTGTTAGACAAAGCCTTGCTACGACCAGGACGTTTCGACAGGCAAATTGAGGTTCCTTATCCTGACATCAATGGCAGAGAAAAAATTCTCGAAGTCCATATGAAAGGTAAACCAATAGCAGCGGATCTTGATGTAAAATATATAGCACGCGGCACACCAGGTTTTTCTGGGGCAGATCTCATGAACTTAGTTAATGAGGCAGCCCTTTTGTCTGCGCGAAGAAATAAACTAAAAATTACAATGCGTGAATTTGAAGATGCACGTGATAAAGTACTCATGGGTGCTGAGCGCAGATCATTATCTATGACTGATCAAGAAAGAAAAAATACTGCATATCATGAAGCGGGTCACGCAATAGTTGGTCTAAATATGAAAGGAAGTCTACCAATCCACAAAGCAACTATTATACCTAGAGGACGTGCCTTAGGTATGGTGCAATACATGCCAGAGAGAGATCAGATTTCTCAGTCAAGAGAGGAAATGATTGCGAGGATGGCAATGGCAATGGGTGGACGTGCAGCAGAAGAGATTAAGTTTGGATATGATAAAGTAACTTCAGGTGCTAGTTCGGATATAGAGCAAGTTACGCGGATAGCCACAGCTATGGTTACAGAATGGGGTCTATCAGACGCAATTGGACCTATAGCATTTAAAGATACCGACCAGCAAAGTTTTCATCCAGGAATAGGCAGGGGTTCTGCGATTTCACCTGAGACAGCTAAACTAATTGAGTCTGAGATTAGACGTTTTGTTACTGAGGCTCATGAAACCGCATTAAAAATACTGAAAAAGAAAAAGAAAGACTGGACCACGCTCGCCGAAGCACTTTTAGAATATGAAACCCTATCAGGGGATGAAATCACTGTGCTTTTGTCTGATGGGATAAAACCCAAGCGCACTGATGGTAAATTTGGAACTAAGCCAGCAGTGCCGGCTGTGCCATCAACTAAAAAAGGATCAATCGGGAGTCCACAACCCGAGTCATAATCATTACTGTATGTTGTGTGCCCGAGTATCTGGGTATTTTTGAGGCTAAAATGCAGATAAGGTCCTGTTAATGATATTCAAGCGTCCTAGAGTAATGGGAATTGTAAATGTCACTCCTGACTCATTTTCGGATGGGGGTAATTTTTATTCTCACGACTTAGCGATCAAGCAATCACTAAAACTGCTCGACGATGGAGCTGATATTATAGATATTGGTGGAGAGAGTACTCGACCTGGTGCATCAGAAATTAGTACTGATGAAGAAATATCTCGGGTATTACCCGTCATAGCTGCTTTGAGAGATATTATCAAAGGGTCTTACGATGAAGCCTCTATTTCAATTGACACAAGAAAGTCTATAGTAGCGAATGCAGCTGTAAATGCAGGTGCCGATATTTGGAATGATGTTTCGGGCTTAACATTTGACGATTCTTCAGTGGATGTCGCCGCTGATTTAGAGTGTCCTTTAATAATTATGCATTCCAAGGGATTACCAATAAACATGCAAAACAATCCGAATTATGAAGACGTAGTAAGGGAAATAAAAAATTGGTTTCACAAAAGAATAGAGGCTTTTGAAAAAAAGGGAATATATCATAATAAAGTCACTATCGATCCTGGCTTAGGGTTTGGTAAGAGACAGATTGATAATTTATCTATATTAAAAAACTTAAATTCATTTAAAGATTTAGGTTGTCCAATCTTAGTTGGAGCATCGAGGAAAAGTTTTATTGGGAATATTGATGCATCAAAATCAGAGGACCGTTTGGGCGGTAGCATTGCTTCCGCATTATGGTCTATAAATAAAGGAGCAGAAATTTTACGTGTGCATGATGTGAAAGAAACTATTCAGGCTATTCGTGTTTGGACACAGATTGCATCGTCCAATTGATAGCGCTACTAGATAATTATTACTTATTTAAAATATATGAAGTCGCCTTTATACAACTTCATGCACTTAGGAGTTGAAACTAATGGATAAGGCTAATATTCCAAAGGTATTAATCATCGCCGGATCTGACTCTTCTGGGGGCGCTGGCGTCCAAGCGGATATAAAGACCTGTGCAGCATTTGGAGTTTATACCTCCACTGCAATTACAGCAATTACTGCTCAAAATACAGTCGGTGTTCAAGATATAATGAATGTTCCGCCTAAGCTAGTGCGGGAGCAAATTAAAAGCGTACTTTCGGATGTAGGAGCTGATGTCATTAAAATTGGAATGCTTGGAGATTCTGATATTATTAAAGCTGTTGCGGAAGAAATAGAAGATTCAAATGCCTTTATTATACTGGATCCAGTGATGGTTGCATCGACGGGTTCTGTCTTATTGGAAAAAGGTTCGATTGATTGTTTGAAGTCTAATCTTTTACCTCTAGCTGATTTAATAACACCAAATGTTCCCGAAGCAGAATTACTTACTGGTAACATAATTAATGATGTTGATGACTTAGTGAGGTCAGGTGAGTTCCTATTATCGCAGAATTCTTATTCAGCCTTAATGAAGGGAGGGCATTTGAAAGGAAAATCAGTTTTTGATGTCCTAGTAACAAATGAAGGTGCTAATATAATGTCTGGACCTCGCTTAAATTCTCGCCATACCCATGGAACAGGATGCACTTTATCTAGTGGAATAGCATCTTGCATTGCTCTGGGTGCTTCGATTGAAGAGGCTGTCATTAGTTCCCGTGAATTTGTTTATGAAGCAATTAAGTCTGCACCTAAACTCGGGCAAGGAAATGGTCCACTTAATCACGGTCTAGTGAATACTAATTCAGCAAGTTCTCAACCAACTGATGTAAATAATCCGTTTAGTGTTTTAAAAAGCCTTTGATTTTTTTATTTGTGAAATAAACATTCCAATTAAAATAATAACAAAAGCTATAAATATCCTTATACTTAAAATTTCATCTAAAATAATCAC
>JABGVR010000155.1 GCA_018645985.1 Hellea sp.
GAACGGGAAGGAAATTTGTCTGAGCCTTGCGGTTTCAAAATAGTTCCCATTTTATTCCCCATTTTCCAGTATCTTGCACCCTGAAGATACTGGGATAAGATTCCATCGGCTAGCTATGGACGTTGTTTCGTTAGCCTCACCATGTAAAGGTTCTGTTGGATGTCGCTTTTTCTCACTTATAGGGATAATTTTATCTTGTTTTTTGATTACGCTGACTTCAACCTTGGAGTTAGAGTTAGCAATGTGATTTGATGACATCAGAGACCTCCCAAAGTTCTAGAGCTTTTAGAAGGTAAAGTTGCAAATTTGATGCCACTATTTTTTATAAAATAGCAAAAGATGGACGGTATTTTGCATTCATAATCGCGTGTTTGGCAAAAGTAGGCTAGCTATAATTAGAAGTATTGTTGGAGTGAAATTTCTATGAAAGTAGTTATCTTAGCTGGCGGTTTTGGTACAAGAATTAGTGAAGAATCTCATTTAAAGCCAAAGCCAATGGTAGAAATTGGGGGGATGCCAATCCTTTGGCATATCATGAAAATTTATAGTCATTATGGTTTAAATGACTTCATCATTTGCTGCGGATATAAGGGCTATTATATCAAAGAATATTTTGCAAATTACTTGCTTCATATGTCTGACGTTACAATTGACCTTCAAAATAGCACAATAGAGACCCACAAAAACTCAGCAGAGCCTTGGAGAATTTCCCTCGTAGACACAGGGCTTGAAACTGGAACTGCTGGGCGACTGCAGAAAATAAAACCATACCTTGATGATACATTTTGCATGACATACGGCGATGGCGTTGGAGATGTAAATATAACTGCATTGCTAGATACCCATAAAAAGAGCGCTAGCCATGCCACTGTGACAGGCATAGATATAGCGGCCCGTTTTGGGAGCATGGTGATCGAAAATAGTAAAGTAAAGAAATTCAAAGAAAAGCCACGAGGCAACAATAAGAGCTTGGTTAATGGTGGATTTTTTGTTCTTGAGCCAACTATCTTTGATTTTATTGGTAGCGAGCAGGAATATTTCGAAAACGGGCCTCTTGAGAAACTCTCCATAGGGAACCAGCTATCTGTATACCAGCACGAGGGATTTTGGTCGGCGATGGATACACTTAAAGATCAGCGATATTTAGAAGGCCTGTGGCAATCTGGCAAAGCGCCATGGAAAGTTTGGACATAATGAGCTTTTGGCTTGATAAAAGGGTTTTAATTACAGGACATACAGGATTCAAGGGAAGTTGGCTAACGCTGGCGTTACTGGAGAGCGGTGCACATATATCTGGGTTCGCCCTTGAGGCTGAACAGGTCTCTTTATTCAACCAGCTATCAACTACTGGAAAAATAGATAGTTGTATTGGAGATATAAGAGATAAAAAAAAGTTAACTGAAAGTATTGCTAAAGTTCAACCAGATATAATCTTTCATCTTGCAGCGCAACCTTTGGTTCTTGCAAGTTATGAAAATCCTTATGAGACTTTTGATGTGAACCTGATGGGGACCGCCTCTTTACTTGAAGCTGCGTTTGATGCAGGTTTCTTAGGAACTATAGTAATGGTTACATCTGATAAAGTTTACGAGAACGATAATAGAGGCTGCAGATTTGACGAAAATGACCGTCTTGGGGGAGGGGACCCTTACTCTGCAAGCAAAGCAGCTAGCGAGTTTATAATTAAAAGTTATGGTGAAACAATTTTTTCAAAAAATGACAAAATAAAACTTGTAAGTGCTCGGTCAGGTAATGTAATCGGCGGGGGGGATTGGGCCTCTAATCGGATTGTTCCTGATATAATCCGCAGTATTGAGACCAAAGAAGTACTAGAGGTGCGATCGCCAAATTCAACAAGACCATGGATGCACGTTCTTGATAGTATTAATGGATATTTGAAGCTAGCAGCTCATATCTCGAGTTCTGGAAAATTTGGTTATAATGGTTCTTACAATTTTGGCCCGAATACTGGTTCATATTCTGTAGAAAATATTTTAGAGGAGTTATCTAAATATTTTGAGGTCAATTGGGTTGCTAAAGATACCTTTAAGGGAAGTCAGGAAGCCATAGAACTGGGACTAAATAGTAAAAAAGCTCGTGACCGGTTAGGCTGGGAACCCTCATTGCAATTTTCAAGGGCTGTTGAATATACTGCTCAATGGTATCTTTCTTATCTATCAGGTGGGTCCGTGGATGAGATTACGAGGAAACAGATTGCCACCTATTTAGGAGGTGGCAAATGAACGATTCGATTGCAGATAAAGAGAAGCTAAAATTACGTGAAGCTATTTTAGCGTTAGTAGAGGAGTATGCTGAAAAATATCATTCAGAACATGCGCCGTTGAATACGAAAACAGAGGAACAGCTAAATGAGTTACCGAAATCCGTGCCATATGCAGCACGTGTATTTGGCAAAGAAGAGGTGGTTAGTGCTGTTTCTTCATCGTTAGATTTTTGGTTAACTTTAGGAAAAGAGGGTGCGGCATTTGAGAGTGAGTTTGCAAACTATCTTGGAGTTAGAAAATCAACCTTAGTGAATTCAGGGTCTTCTGCTAACTTAATTGCATTAGGAGCACTCACATCTTCATCAATTGATGAAGGCAGGCTTTTAAAGGGGGATGAAGTTATTACCTGCGCAGCAGGGTTCCCAACAACAGTCGGGCCAATTTTACAAAATGGCTTAGTTCCTGTTTTTGTGGATAACAATCCACAGACAGGAAATATTGATGTTTCCATGCTTGAAGAAGCTTTTGACCCTAAAAAAACAAAAGCAGTAATGATAGCTCATACACTCGGCAACCCTTTTGACTTAGGTGCTGTGCTAAATTTTTGCAAAAAATACGACTTAAGGCTTATTGAGGATAACTGTGATGCGCTAGGTAGTATTTATGAGATGCCACAAGATTTAGCACAAGAACTTGGAAAAAATGGTTCTCGGGGAAAGCTTGATAGTCCTGCTGGCACAGTAGCCCGCTTTACAGGAACATGGGGTGATGTCTCAACGCAGTCTTTCTACCCGCCTCACCATATAACAATGGGCGAAGGTGGCTGTGTAAACATCGTAAACGATTTAAAGCTAAAATGGCCTTTAGAAAGCATGAGAGATTGGGGAAGAGACTGCTGGTGCCCTAGTGGTGAAGATGACACTTGTGGAAAACGGTTCTCTTGGATTTTTGATGAATTACCAAAGGGATACGACCACAAATACGTTTATTCTCATATAGGTTACAACTTGAAACCTTTGGATATACAGGCAGCAATTGGTAGAGTTCAAATTAAGCGGTTGCCACATTTCATTGAAAGCCGAAAAGAAAATTGGGTCTTTTTAAGAACCGCTTTCGACGAGTTAAGTGATTACTTTGATTTTATGCTCCCTACCCACGCAAAAAAGTGGTCCAAAGAAACAAGCTCATTTAGCTGGGATGCAACAGGCTGCAAAACTGACTGTAGCTGGTTTGGCTTTATGCTAAAGGTACGCTCTGACGCAGGCTTTTCTGCTCAAAAACTAGGTAGGGCGCTTGCAGAAAAAAACATTGGAAATCGTTCACTATTTGGTGGAAACCTTGTGAAGCAACCAGCATTTCTTCAATTAAAACAGGATTACCCAGATAGCTTCAGACAAGTTGGCGCGCTTACAGGCGCCGATGCTCTAATGCGTAATTCCATCTTTTTGGGAACATTTCCTGGTTTATCAACCAGTCATAAAGAAATGATAGTAGATGAGGTTTTCGACTTTGTGAAAGGAAAAGCCACCAAAAAAATATATCATAACTAAATTATTTAACTGGTTTTCTGAACTCCAAGAGTTTCAACGTCACGCTGAATCAGGGCTGCTATTTTATCAGCATGTTTCTCGTATTGTGAGTTAAAAATAGCTTCGCTTTCTAATAAAAATTGTTCAAGTTCAGCAGAATAATTGTCATAGTCGGGCATTTTTTGCGCAGTAGCTATGCAAAACAAAACAAAAGACCTAGTGAGTGTCGAATGCTCTAACGCATGGGCTTCATACATAGTCGTATTAATATATCCGATTAAGCGGAGGTACTTAAAACAGAGGTTTTTATAACATTTATAAAATCCTACCGCATCAAAACTGTCACTCGTATAAATCACTGCTTCCAATATTGCGTTTCTTAGAGCAACAAATTGGTCAATCCGACTGCCAAAAGAATAAGCACCAAAATAATCTACTTCTCTTGATGCTACCTCTTCTGGATTATTTTCAAAGCATGCAATATCTGACATGAATATCGTTTTGGTAGAGCTTGCAGCCAATATATTTATATAAAGGTGAGGATACGTCCGATGCTCATGCATATTTTTTTGAAGCTGAGAATCAAAGCCTAATTTTTTTAGAAGCTTTTTGTTATAAACTACTCCCGAAATATAATTACCTGTCAGTCCGAATTCCGAGATGGCTTCTGGTCCAGGATCATAAACTTTATCCTTAAATATGGTTGCCTGGCGTTTCCTAATAGTGTTTTTGGCACCAAGACTCGGCCTTATTGCCCCGACCTCGTGCAGCTTTGGGAGTTGGGGATGTAGTTCCTTTGCAAAATCAAAGTTGATCTCATCCTCATCACTAATCACCATAAAAAATGCGGTTTTAACCAATTCGAACATCGATAGAAAATTACCCTCAAACAAGATATTTTTATCTTGTCTAAAATAATACAGACCAGAGGTTGTGGCGCTCATTTCTTCGATAATCTTATAATCGTTTGTTTGGTGGGTGGATGCATTATCCAAAACTAGAATGGGCCAATCCTCGCTGAGCTCTGCGGATATATTTTGCAAGTACGACAGTAACCTAGTGCCTCTATTGTAACTTGGAATACAGATGGTCATTTTTGTAGAGTTAGGAAGCTTACTTATCTTAGACATTTTAATGTTCCAAATCTAAACTATGGATTTTAAAAAAGTGTAATTTAGGAGGTGCATGTTTTATGCCATCTATAATTAGGCACTTATAAACTCGTGTTTCATTGCTAAAAATTCAAACGAAAATATAGATAAAATTATTTATTTTGAAGTATTTAAGTATAAAAGTTTACCTCAAAAAAATAAAAAAAGTCGATATTTATCAATAATATATATACATATGCCAACTCACTAAAGCAAACAGTGTGCCAAAAAATTGAAAATTGTTTAAAAAATTATATTCTTTGTCGTTTCTCTATTCAGAAACAAATTTTCGTATTGCATAGAGGGTATAAATAATGACTGCTATTAACACAAATGTTGGCGCTTTGATGGCGAGAGCAAACGCCAAATCGGCTGATGCAGGTACGCAGCAGCAAATGCGTCGTCTTTCATCTGGTCTACGAGTTAACTCAGCTGCTGATGATGCTGCGGGTCTTGCAGTGGGTAACA
>JABGVR010000156.1 GCA_018645985.1 Hellea sp.
ATTTCTTCGCAAACCATTAACGTATAAGCAATGTGCCACATGCTCAACGTGTGACTCCAATTCCGAAAAGGATAAACGTAACATATTGCCTGAGACCATTTTATCTCGATTAATCGGGTCACATATTGCTAATGATTTTGGGTTATCTTTAACAGCAGAAGCAAATATGGAGTTTAGAGTAACCTCGCCCCACCATCCAGCCTTAACATATTTTGATATAATATCGGGAGATGTTGTTTGCATTTATTATACCCATAGTTAGTTTAAATTTTGATTAGCTATATACTCAATAATTATATTAAATAATTTTTATAAATTTAAATCAACAATATAATTATACCCTGCCTCATACGAGAATTTGGCAGTTTTTCCAACGACATCTAAATCGCCAGAAAGAAATTTTAACATTTTATGGTTATTAGTCTTTATCTTAGCGAGTATTCTTCCCTTATCATTTTTAGCAATAACATAGCCTGATTGCGGAATATCTCTGTCATACTTAAGGCAAAAACCTTCAATTTCGGCTTTGCAATCTTCGTTAAGTAAATTAACGGAAGGTCTGTTATCAACAAAACGTTGATCATCTTTATTGTCAATTACAGACCAATCATCGGGAGCTTTTGTGGAGTAGATACCGGATGATTCTTTACTCATAAACCCACCATTTGCTAAAACTAATCCAAAAGCACCTCTGTCCTTACGCAAACTTTCAACTAAAGCAGCTATTCCATGCGAAGAATAATTATTTCCTGGTCCACCAAAAAAAGGAAGCCCCCCCGTCACAGTTAAGCACTCTTGAGTTGGATCAACCCCTAACACCTCAGCAGCTAAAATTAATACTATTGGAAAACAGCTATAAATTTCTTTATATTCAATATCGGTTGGATTCAGTTTTGAGGTTTTCAAAGCCTTTTTAATAACTAAACTTATTGCATCAGATTTAGAAATGTCAGGTCGATGTGTTACAAATGTATCCTCAATATTAGAATATCCATGCAAATACACCCATTTCTCTTGAGGTATAGATAGTTTTTTCGCTTTTCTGACAGTAGTTATTATAATTGCTGCAGATTGATTTACGGCGTCTTGAGCCATACTCCATTTTAAATAATTATTATATAACCTATAGTTACTCCTTGAGGGGATTGAGAGAAATGATGAGGGCAAATGTTTTGGAAATTGAGCGTATTCATTTTTCGAAGCAACTTCAGATAAATTTGAAAGAATTTTGCTTGTATATTCTGCGTAGTCAGCAACAGACATCTTGAGCCTAGCTCGTAAGCCATCTTCCATACTTGCGTATGTTTGTGGTGGCAGGCCCAAACCATTTTTCAACTCGTATTCAGTTATGAAGTCTGTTTTTGGCCCATTATCAGTTATACTGAAGTCTTCATTTGATGCCCAATCTAGCTTTGCTCCCAACTTAACGGCTCTTTTAAGTGCACCGTTTACTTCCCCTCCTGCTATAATAGCGAACTCTATTTCACTATTATAAAGCTTTTCTGAAATGCTTGAGACTTGAAATTGGGGCTGTTCTCCGCCTGCACTTGTATACAATACATTTTTAGGCTTTATTTTTAAACCCTGCAAAACAGCAGCAGGCAAATTAATAATTTTCCCAAAGGGATTATAAGGCATGGGTAGAGAGTCTGGAAATGTTCGTATTATAGCAGCATAATCTATCTCTTCTTTTAAACCGACATCAGAAGCATCACATAGCGCCACTTCAATTGCTTCTTTTATAATGTCCACTGGGTTTGGAGCTTCATTTAATTCTAAACCGTTCCATTGCTTAACAACTTGTCCCACACCAACAATAATTGGAAGATTATCATTAATATCAAAATTTTCTTTCAATTTTAATCTTTTGCTAATTTAATAGCGCGATCCCGAAGAGATTTTTTTTGAATTTTACCTGTTGCAGTAAGTGGCAGCACACCAAAAATAACTTTCTTAGGGCGCTTAAAACGAGCCATTTTATCCAAACAAAAGTCAATAATTTCAATTTCTGTAGCCCCCCCCTCTGTCGTTAACTCAACAAATGCACAGGGAACCTCACCCCATTTCTTATCAGGCATTGCAACAACTGCTACTTCATTTACAGAGGGGTGCTGGTAGATCACTTTTTCTATCTCTACAGATGAAATATTTTCTCCCCCTGAAATAATTATATCTTTCGCCCTATCCTTCAGTTCAATATATCCATCTGAGTGAATTACGCCTAGATCACCTGATCCAAAATATCCTGACTTAAACGCTTGCTCAGTTGCTTCTCTATCTTTTAGATAGCCCTTCATAACTGTATTTCCACGTATGAATATCTCACCCATAGTTTTTCCATCTTGCGGTACCGGTAAACCAAAATCATCAATCACCATAACTTCTTCTGTCATGCTAAATCGAACGCCTTGACGAGATTTTAAACTCGCTTGTTCGGTTATGGTCTTTTCAGACCAATCATCCTGTTGAGCAGACAGAAGAATATGACCATATGTTTCTGTTAATCCATAAACGTGACTAACATTAAAATTAAATTTAGACATCTCCTCAAGAACACTGGCGGGAGGCGGGGCTCCTGCTGTCATTACTTCAACAGTATTATTAAATATAATTTGTTGTTCTTTAGGCGCATTAGCCAACATATTTAATACAATAGGCGCTCCTCCAAAATGAGTAACATTATGCTTTTCTATAAGTTTAAAAACTTTCTCAGGTGAAAAAGCCCGCAAACAAATAGTAGTTCCCGCCATTAATGTAATAGTCCAAACATGCCCCCAACCATTACAATGAAACATAGGTACAGTATATAAATATTGAGGATGCATAGGAAGACCCCATGAAGCTGCAGTACCCATGCTCATAAGAAAAGAGCCACGATGGTGATATACTACTCCCTTAGGGCGACCTGTTGTGCCTGAGGTGTAATTTAATGAAAGTGCTTGCCACTCATCATCTACAGTGAAACAAGATTTATCCTCATAATTACAGTCGAGAAGATCAGCATATGGAGTAAATACTTTTGGTAATTCAGGTTTATTTAGAGCTGCTGGATCATCAATTATAACAATTTCAGGCTTAGTCTTACAAATTAACAAAGCTTCTTTCAAGGTAGGCCATAACTCTCTATCCACTATAAACAATTTACTTTCAGCATGGTCTATTATGTATCCAACTGTATTAGCATCCAAACGTGTATTGATTGTGTTGAGTACAGCTCCAGACATTGGAATAGCATAATGCGCTTCAAACATTTCAGGCGTGTTAAATGTTAGTAAAGATACAGTATCACTTTTGCCTATACCTCTACCTTTAAGGTAAGCCGCTATACTTAAGCATCGTTTACGTACCTCTTCCCAATTATATTTAATATCATTATAAATTATTGCAGGTCTGTCCGGATATATATCGGCAGTTCTGTTCAAAAAAGACAATGGCGTCAAATTTACATAATTTGCTTTATTTTTTGGGAGGTTTTCGAAATCTAAAGGCATATCAATTTCTCAGGGCTTTCCCATCATCAAGCAAAGATTTTATTCTTGCTTGAGTTGGTTTTGATTTGACCAGTATTAAAAATGCCTTTCTTTCAGCATCATATAAGTCCTGTTCAGTCCACAGTGTTCCGGGCTCTATATCACCGCCAGTAACTATACGAGCAATTTCAGTGGATACAGTTACATCATGGGGGTATAACTTACCACGAAGTGCCATGTTCTCAGCCCAATCAACCATTTTATTAAATACATTCCTGCCCGACATCTTTACAGGCGGTCTTTTAAATGGTTTTTGATTTTTTTGTGTTCCAATCGACTTAATAGATGCGTTCAATATTCGGTCTCTGTTATTTTCATAAGTATCATTATCTCTTAACATGGCTAATTGCTTAGCTTTAATAGGAGAACTAGCTGTTTTGCCGTA
>JABGVR010000157.1 GCA_018645985.1 Hellea sp.
AAACCCTGTACTATATTGTCTTCTGTGATTCGTGCAGTGAGCATTATAATTGGAATATTTTTTGTTATATCATCTCTTTTCAAGCGCCTCATAAGCTCAATTCCTGAAGTTTCCGGCATCATCCAATCAAGCAGAATTAAATCTGGTTTTTTTTCTAAAATTATTACGTGAGCATTCTTAGCATTTTCGGCTTGCAAAACATTAAATCCTGCAATTTCAAGTGATGTTGTAATCATCTCACGTATCGAAGCTTCGTCATCTACAACTAGGATAGTCTTATCAATCATAGTATAACCACTCTAAATTAAATGTAGTATTTCTTGATCGCCCCCACAAAATAATTACTATGGTAAATCATTTATCAAGATAGCTGGTAATCCAAGGCCAAACCGATAAAAATAATTAGTCCAACATAGTTGTTATTAACAAAAGCACTCAAGCAATTAGCAGCTTCCCTGTTGCGTATTATATATTGCTGATAAATAAACAAAGCAATAACACACACTAAAGACATGAAGAACCATATACCACGTTGAAAATATTCACCAGTCATAGTAAGTAGAATCAGAACTAATAATTGTAAGCATGCAGTGATGCGTAAATCCATTTCACCGAACAGTATAGCTGTGGACTTAATGCCAATTTTCAAATCGTCTGCCCTGTCAGCCATAGCATAAAAAGTATCATAAGTTACCGCCCAAATAACAACTGCTAGATATAGAAACCACAGTCCATCATCTATTTTATTTGTCACAGCTGCAAAAGACATAGGTATACTCCAAGCAAATGCAGCGCCTAAAAAGATCTGAGGTAGATTGGTATACCTCTTCATAAATGGATAAATTGCCGCTAAAAAAACACCTATAAATGAGAGCTTTAAGGTAAGTGTATTTGTAAAAGCAACTAATGAGAAAGCTAACATTGAAAGGAATAAAAAGATGATAATGGCTTCTCTTGGACTAATTTCTCCATTGGGAATAGGGCGACTATTTGTTCGCCTGACATAACCATCTATATCTCGATCTGCAAAATCGTTTATTACGCAACCCGCTGAGCGCATAATTACTACACCGAGCATAAAAATGAAAAGTATTTTTATGCTCGGTATGCCGTCACTTGATAGCCACAAAGCCCACAAAGTTGGCCATAGGAGCAATAAAATTCCAACTGGCTTATCAAGCCTCATCAGCTTTATATAAAGAGTAAACTTTTCTTTAAAAGATTGTATTCTTAAACTGTACATATAATCATCATTATTGAAAATTGCTTAAAAATCTCATTAAAACTACTCATGTTCTATGATATTTTGAAGTGCTGGCATAAATTGCTCACTAACCAATAATGGTTTTTTATCAATATAAAATAATGAGCGACGACCCCATATTTCCAAATCATTTGTGGTAACAAATTTATGACGAGAATGAGGGTTAATTTTTGTAGAGCCAATATCTATGATTCCCCGTTTCATAGTAGCATCTTTAAACAAAAGAGCCCCTAGTGCTTTATTTTGCAGGTTTTGTAAATATCTTAATCTTCCGGTCAAAGTTCTTAGTGGAATTACACTTCGTGCATAGACCAGTGGCTCATTGTGACAATATAGAAAAACTTGTCTAATAAGTGCCTTTTGGCGTAAAGGGATTTTTAAGGCCCTAGTTTCTGATAGTGCTGGAGTGGAAATATTTTGCTTGAGAACTTTTACGCGAAAATTGCCCCTACTAAGTTTTATTAATCGTTGCGTTAAAGACCCCCTATCAAGTAGCCAACCCCTCATATTGAGTGAAATAGAGATATTAGGAGTTCTTTTATAGGCGTGCCAGTTAGGCTCATGTATAAATATTTGATTAGATTTTTTAGCAGCAGTCAATGTTTTTCCTATAATTACAAGTTGTGCAACAAACTTCTATTTTAGCCTGTATTTACATTTTATATTAGACACTATACCTGTCCATATTGTTCGTCACTACTAAGCCACCTTTGAATGAGGAGTTCGACATTTGATGGGTATTCAGATAGAAGTAATTGGGCTATTTTTTGTACTTCAGATATCAGGTGAGCGTCTCTTTTCAAGTCCGCGATCCTAAATGCCATTTCCCCTGTTTGCTTAGTTCCAAGAACCTCACCTGCTCCTCGAAGCTTAAGGTCCATTTCAGCTATTTTAAATCCATCATTTGTTTGCCTCATAACTTTTAGTCTTTCACTGCTATTTCTCGATAAAGGTGGGCTATATAATAATACACAGTGACTTTCTTTTTTCCCGCGCCCTACTCTACCTCTGAGTTGATGAAGTTGTGCAAGTCCGAGCCGTTCAGGATTTTCGATTATCATTAAGCTTGCATTTGGTACATCAACACCAACTTCAACTACCGTTGTAGCAACAAGTAATTGAATTTCTCCAGACTTAAATGCTGCAATTGTGGTAGATTTTTCATCCGGCTTTTGTCTTCCATGTACTAATCCAATTTTTAATTTTGGAAGCAATAGGTGAAGTTCTTTTGCTGTCACTTCAGCTGCCTGAGCTTCCAGAATGTCTGATTCCTCAATGAGCGTACATATCCAGTATGCTTGACATCCATTAGCGCAAGCATGCTGTATTCGATCAATCACTCTTTTCCTATGCCTATCTAACATAACAACTGTATTGACTGGCACGCG
>JABGVR010000158.1 GCA_018645985.1 Hellea sp.
AGAGGATGGCCGGTATGTAAAATACGTAGACCGCAAGACTCCAACTCGAGGTCGTGAACTATCAGTGTTAGAGCAGATATTTGGCATGATAGGAAGAATACCAACTGAACAGATTGGTGGACAGCAAGATATACCTGGTGGTGGTGGTGGACCAGGCGGAAGATAATAATTACAACATTTTATTATTTGCGAACATATGTTTGTGACCTGTCTTATCAAAACTAATTAACTTTTTAGCTTTTAGTACATTGACTCCCTCGCCTTTACGTACTTTTCCTATTTTTGTTAACCTTAAACCAAGTTCAGAGGAAACCCTCTTAAACAAATCGTCATTATTGCTATTAGAGGTGAATAATAGCTCATAATCATCTCCCCAATTTAAAAATTTCTTTAAGGCTTCGTCATAGTCTGACTGAAATAACAACCACCTCTGTGATTGATCAGAAATAGGTATATCATCAATACTTATAGTAAGATTCACATTGCTCGCTTGTGATAAGTGTAAAGCATCAGCAACAAGACCATCAGATATATCGATACATGCGGTAGCATATTTACGCAATTGCTTTGCAACTAACAATCTAGGTACAGGACTGTAGTAAGCTGACCTGAAGTGTTTTATGTCGTTTTGATTGATATTTAGGTTTGAGTTTGCTTCAAAAATTGTTTTTAAACCTAGATATGCATCACCAAGAGTCCCAGATACCCAAATACTATTTCCGACTTTGGCTCCATCCCGTTTTACCATACTACCTGACGGCACTTCACCAATCAGAGTAGCAGTTATAACAATTTTTCCTTCAGTAACTACTGTGTCTCCTCCCAGGAGGTTTAAGTCAAATAGTTTTTGGACTTCATTTAAACCGTCGCTGAAATCTTTAAAAAATTTATTTCCTACTGTCTTGGGCAATGCAACTGACAATAAATAACCAATAGGAATTGCACCTTTTGCTGCTAAATCGGATAAATTTACTCTTAATAATTTACTTGATAACGAAGTTCCATAGTTACCGGTAGGGAAATGCAAACCCTCAACCATGGTATCTTTGGTTAATATAAGGTCCATACCTTCACGCGGTTTTAAAATTGCGGCATCATCCTTAAGACCCAAACCTCCAGGGCCTGCAAGGGGAGCAAGATATTCACTTATAAAGTCAAATTCATTCACCAACCAAACCAAATTCTGCTTTTCTTATTTCCTTTGCTATGGAGTCTAATGTGCCATTAATAAAACCTATTTCTTTACCCGCAAAAAAATCAGAGGAAATAGAGACATACTGGTCAATAATAACTAATGCAGGAACATCAGGCCTAAAAATAATTTCAAAGCAAGCAGACCTTAATATAGCTCTCACAGTAGAGTCTATTAAGTAGAGTGGCCATCCCTTTGAAAGTTTATCAGATAAATGCTTGTCTATAGACTCTTGATTTTTAACTACACCCTCCACTAAATCCGTAAAAAAAAGCTCATCGACTTTAGACTTACTCGCAATGTCAACTACGCCAAATCTATGATCAATAAACTCTTTCACTACAGATGTTGACAGCCCGCCGCCGATATCCATCTGGTACAACGCCTGTATAGATGCGAGCCGCGAAGCACGCCGGGTCAGAGAATGTACTGGTTTAGACATTGTTTGCTTTCATTTCATCTTTTATAGATATCATTCTCAAAACTGTTTCAGCAGCAAAACCACCCTTATTTTTCCTATTTAAATCAGCTCTGGCCCATGCTTGGTCAGAATTCTCAACTGTTATTATACCATTACCTATAGCTAACTGATTACCTATAGCCAAATCCATTAAAGCCCGAGCACTCTCAGTGCACACGTAATCATAGTGAGTAGTTTCACCCCGTATAACACAACCTAGAGCAATGTATCCATCGTATCCCGCAGCTTCTTTTTCAGCGATTGAAATTACATGAGGTATTTCCAATGCCCCTGGTACAGTAATAGTTATGATTTCAAGACCTTGGTATTTCTTTAATGCATCCATAGCCCCATCAAGGAGCGCATTAGATATATCCTCGTAGTAACGTGCCTCAATAATAAGTACTCGCATATCAGCGTCCATTACTCAATAATGGTGTTATTCCAGCCAATTCAATATCATATGCCTCTAAGCCAATAAGTTTTGGCAATGTGTTTGTTATCAATCTCATTTTACGTACTCCTTGATCCACTAAAATTTGTGCACCAACACCATATTCTCGTATATTCTGTTCTTTTGAATCAATCTTACTGTTACGAGCACCAAGACGCTCAAGCAAAGTATCTATTGAGCCCTCACGGATCAAAACCAAAACTGAATGACCATTATTTGCCGCTAACTGTTTCATTGCATCCCATATTAATCCAGACCTATCGCTTTCTTCATATAATATATCACCTGCAAAATCGACTTTATGAACGCGCACTAAACTTTCTTTTCCTTTTTCTGCTGAACCCTTAGATAAAGCGACATGCTCTTTCCCATCTAAAAAATTTCTATAAACATGGATTTTAAAATTATCGCCATTTTGGGAAGTAAAGTTCGAAGTAGCAACATGTCTAATGAAGTGATCTTTTTTCATTCTATATGAGATAAGATCTTCAATAGTACCAATTTTTAATCCATGCAGCTTGGCAAACAAAACAAGATCATCCAAACGAGCCATTGTGCCATCATCGTTCATTATTTCACATATTACAGCCGATGGATTTAAACCAGCTATGCGAGAGATATCTACTGAAGCTTCTGTATGACCAGTGCGAACTAATACACCACCATCCTTGGCAATGATAGGAAACATATGACCAGGCGAAACTATATCATCCTCTCGGCTTTGCGGATCTATTGCTGTTTGAATAGTATGAGAGCGGTCACCCGCGCTTATGCCAGTAGTCACACCTTCCCTGGCTTCGATTGACTGAGTAAAAGCAGTTTCAAACCTAGATCTATTATCAGCTGACATATTCGAAAGCCCTAAAACCTCGGCTTTATCGTTATCAATTGCTAGGCAAATTAACCCACGTCCATATTTAGCCATAAAATTTATAGCGTCGGGTGTAGCGAATTGGGCGGGTATAATAAGATCACCTTCATTTTCTCTGTCTTCTGCATCAACTAATATATACATTCGTCCATTACGCGCATCATCAATTATCTCTTCAGGTGAAGCAAGATTGTATGATATTTTAGGCTTGATTTTCTTTGATATCAAATTTGACATTTTAGGCCTTCTTGTTTTCGAAATAACGAGCTAAATACCTCGCTATAAGGTCTATTTCTATATTTACCTTCATACCTAACTGCAAATCTTTAATTGTGGTAACATTCCATGTATGCGGAATAATATTAACATCAAAAATATTATTTTGAACATTATTAATTGTTAGTGATATTCCATCGATAGTAATTGAGCCCTTTGGAGCAATTCCAAAAGATATTTCATCAGGCACTATAAAACTTATTTTGTGGGACCCTGCAATTTCACTTATGGATGTAACAGACGCTACAGCATCAACATGGCCTGTAACCAAGTGCCCGCCCATTTCTGAACTACCTGTTAGAGGTCTCTCTAAATTAACTCTGGTACCCTTAGACCACTGACCCATCGTAGATTTTGAAATACTTTCATCTGAAACATCGATTGAATACCAGTTTTTTCCTTTTTCAATTACTGTCATACATGCACCTGAATGTGCAATTGAAGCGCCAATATTTATTGTAGAGGTGTCGTAGTTAGTTGTAACAACCATTCGTGTATCACCCCACTCACCACCAACTCCTCGGGTTATGTTTTTTATTACACCCACGTCTGTTATGATTCCTGTAAACATTATATTATTCTTTCATATGTTTCGTGAGTATCTTCCCCCAACTCATTAATTTGGATGCGATTAAAACGCTTAACAAAATCCATACTAATGAGCCCTAAATCAGAAATAGAATCTCTTGAGTCTCCCCCAAGTATTAAAGGGGCTCTGAACCATTCTATAACATCTACTGCATCTATTCTAAGAAAACTAGAAGCCAAAACCCCTCCACCTTCAAGTAAAAGAGACTTGACCCCCTTCTCGCTTAATAATTGCATGGCTGAAGTTAAATTTATATTTGAAGATGAGCTATTTCTAATGATTCTTACTCCATGATCGCTTAATTCTTCAAATTTATTGCCGGATATTACATTACTAAAAATCCATACAGGAACTTTTTTTGCCGTAAGAACTAAATTTGATTTTTCAGAGATGCGCAGATTTGTATCAAAAACTATACGTATTGGATCATTCTCACCGTCAATTCTTGTAGTTAGCTGGGGGTTATCAAGCACCGCTGTATTCGATCCAATCAATATAGCATCATATTTAGACCTTAACTTCCTACCATACTCCCTTGATTTGCTACTAGTAATCCATTCTGACATACCATTTTTAAGCGCAATTTTTCCATCTAAGGAAGTCGCAAGTTTAAGAGTAATTTGTGGACGTGCCAAGATTAATTATTCCTTCTGAGCAGTTTCAGAGTCGAGTTTTTCCTCTTCTATGAAAGTCTCGAAATCAGCTGTGGCCCTAAAATCCTTATATACAGAGGCGTACCTAACGTAAGCCACTTTATCCAGACCTGCTAACCCCTCCATAGCTAGAGCGCCAATTTGGTCAGATGTAATATCGGAATTACCTGAACTTTCAAGCTGCCTGATGACACCGCTTATCATCTGATCCACTCTTTCAGGTTCGACTGGTCTTTTTTGCATTGCAATCATTATAGACCTTGTCATCTTGTCTCTATCGAAAGGAGTTCTCCTTCCCGATTTCTTTACAACAATTAATTCACGTAACTGAACCCGTTCAAAGGTTGTAAAACGTCCAGCACAATTACCACATAATCTTCTGCGTCTAACAGCAGTGTTGTCCTCTGCCTGACGACTATCTTTGACTTGTGTGTCTTCTGAACTACAAAATGGGCAACGCATATAACTTATATACCACGATTATTTAAAGGAGCAAATGGGTTATATGATAAGCTATGAGGGCTAATAGATCGGAAATCTCTCTGTCAATGCCTTAACTCTTTCTCGTACTGATCTCTCTATTCCTTCATTACCATGTGGGTCATTTACAAGTGAGTCCAATACCTCTGCCATCAACTCGCCTATTTCTTTAAATTCTTTAACACCAAAACCCCTAGTAGTTCCCGCGGGAGAACCAATCCTTATACCCGAGGTAACCGTGAACTTTTCTTTATCAAATGGAATACCATTTTTATTACATGTTATATATGCTCTTCCAAGTGCTTTTTCAGCTAAATTTCCTTTAACTCCCTTTGGTGATAGGTCGATCAAGGCCAAGTGCGTGTCTGTACCACCAGTAACAACTGCATAACCAGCTTTTTCCAAAGCACCTGCCATAGCTTTACAATTTTCTATCACTTTTTTTGTGTAGTCCTTAAATTCAGGTTGAAGAGCATCTCTAAAAGCAACAGCCTTCCCTGCGATTACGTGCATTAAGGGACCACCTTGTAACCCCGGGAAAATTGCAGAGTTGAATTTTTTTGCTAACTTAGGATCATTAGTGAGTATTATGCCTCCGCGAGGACCCCGCAAAGTTTTGTGAGTAGTGGATGTTACAACATCCGCATAAGGGAATGGTGATGGATGAGCACCGCCGGCAACCAATCCAGAAAAATGAGCCATATCTACGTGAAGATATGCACCCACTTTATCAGCAATAGAACGAAATTTATTAAAATCTACTTGGCGCGAATATGCTGAACCGCCACAAATAATAATTTTGGGTTTATGTTTAATAGCAAGTGCTTCTACCTGATCATAGTCAATTAAATTAGTATCCGCAGTGACCCCGTATGATACAGCATTAAACCATTTACCAGATAGATTAGGCGGTGCTCCGTGTGTGAGGTGCCCACCCGACGCTAGGTCCATACCAAGTATGGTATCACCAGGCGATAACAGAGCTAGGAATACGCCTTGGTTGGCCTGAGAACCCGAATTTGGTTGAACGTTTGCATATTTACAATTAAATAGCTCACAGACACGATCAATGGCTAATTGCTCGGTTATATCTACGTGATGACAACCACCATAATAGCGCTTTCCCGGGTAACCTTCAGCATATTTGTTAGTTAAAACAGATCCTTGAGCTTCCAGAACAGCTTGGGAAACAATATTTTCTGAAGCGATTAATTCTATTTCATGCTTCTGCCGCTCCAGTTCATCAAACATAGATGCGTAAACCTCAGGGTCTCTGATGCTTAGTTTCTCCGCAAAATATTTCTCAGTGTAAGTATTTCTCTGACCGCTCATTTTGAGACTCCAATAAAAGAAAATTTCTTATGTCATTAAAAATTTAATTCAACAAAAAAAGATTGTTATGCAACCTTTTTTTTATCTAAGCCAAACTCTTTCCAGACCGAGTCAAGGGCAACCATTAATTCATCCATCATTGAATCATCGTGGAACGGACTAGGTGTAAATCTAAGCCTTTCTGTACCACGCGGAACAGTAGGATAATTTATCGGCTGAGCGTAAATACCAAAATTCTCAATCAAGCTGTCAGATATAGCCTGGCATTTTACTGGGTCACCGACCATTAGAGGAACTATGTGCGTTTCACCATCAATAAAATCATAATTTGCTAATCTAAAACGATGTTTTAAAGCTTCAGCTCTTTCTTGGTGTTTAAACCGTTTTTCTGGTTTTACTTTTAAAATTTTTACAGATCTCAAGGCCCCGGCAGCAGTACTAGGTGGAATTGAAGTGGTAAAAATAAATCCAGAGGCCATAGACCTTACTGCATCAATAATGACTTCATCTGCTGCTATATAACCACCAACCATGCCATAAGCTTTAGCTAAAGTTCCCTGAATAATGTCTATCCTATCGGACAAACCTAATTCCTCGCAAATACCTCCGCCCGTGTGCCAGTACATTCCTACCGCATGTACTTCATCGATATAAGTTAAAGCATTGTATTTATCCGCTAAATCACATATTTTTTCAACTGGGGCAATATCTGCGTCCATTGAGTAGACAGACTCGAAAGCGATGATTTTTGGGGTGTCCAAAGGAAGTGTTTTTAATTTAGATTCAAGATCATAAAGATCGTTATGATTAAAAATAATCTTATCGCATCTAGCGCGCTGAATTCCTGAAATCATTGATGCATGATTTTTTTCATCAGATAGTATCACCAAACCAGGAAGTATCTTGCTCATAACCCCTAATGTAGCTTCATTGGCTACGTAACCAGAAGTTAAAACAAGAGCTCTGTCTTTATTGTGCAGATCAGCTAACTCGGTCTCTAATTGAACGTGGTATCGGGTAGTTCCTGAAATATTTCGCGTGCCACCTGAGCCAGTTCCCGCACTCTCGACAGCGGATTTAACAGCTTCAATCACACACTCATTTTGACCCATACCTAAGTAGTCATTAGAGCACCAAACAACTATATCCTTTTCACTATCTTCTCTAAACCATGTTGCGTGAGGAAAAGATCCTGATTTTCTTCGGATATCCCTAAATATTCGGTACCTACCCTCTTCACGAACGGAATTTACAGCAGTGTCGAATTCTTTTCTGAATTTTTTGTGTGTCAATTACTCGCCTTAAATGAGAACAATTCATATTTTTTAGAAGATATATATAAAAAACTGTATATTACTACTGCACAATCGTCGCAATCATTTAATTTTAAATGCAAAATCGTCGCATATGAACAATTAGATATAATGTTATAATTAGTAAAGTGAGGTTTTTAGTGTCGACATATCCATTCACAAGGTTGCGCAGAACAAGAGCTTCTGACTGGTCCCGTAGATTAGTGAGTGAAAGCGTAGTCATGCGGAACGACCTCATCTGGACAATAATAATAACTGATGCAAAAGAAAAAAGAACCTCCATACCATCAATGCCAGGAGTAGATCGTGTGAATCTTGATGAAGTTGTATCTGAAGCTAAAAAAGCACGCGATTTAGGTATTCCAGCAATCGCCTTATTTCCAAATATAAATCCAAAATACAAATCAGATTGCGCTTCCGAAGCATTGAATCCAAACGGCCTTATACCAAAAGCGGTTAGTGCTATAAAAGCTGCCGTCCCTGACCTTGGCATCATAGTTGATGTGGCCCTAGACCCGTACACAACTCATGGTCATGATGGATTAATAGAAGATAATAAAATCCTAAATGATGCTTCAGTAGAAATATTAGCTCAAAGCGCGGTCATTCTGGGTAAAGCTGGAGCTGATATCGTTGCTCCATCGGACATGATGGATGGACGGGTAGCAAGTATAAGGGAATCACTGGAAAGAGCCCAACTTAGCGATGTAATGATAATGTCCTATGCCGCCAAATACGCTTCATCATTCTACGGGCCATACAGAGATGCCATAGGAACATCGTCAAGCCTTGTTGGTGATAAAAGAACGTATCAAATGGACCCTGCCAATAGCGATGAGGCTCTCAGAGAGGTTGAACAAGATATTATTGAAGGTGCAGATATGATAATGATTAAACCAGGAATGCCTTATCTAGACATAATCAAAAGAATAAAAGACGAATTTAGAATGCCAACTTATGCTTTTCAGGTTAGCGGTGAGTATTCCATGTTAAAAGCAGTATCACAAAATAAATGGCTCGATGAGAAAAAAATTGTGATGGAAAGCTTAACTAGCTTTAAGAGGGCTGGTTGTGATGGTATACTAACATATTTTGCACCTCAAGTTGCCGATTGGTTAAACCACTAATACAATATCAACAAATTAAGAATTTATTTGAGCCGCTTAAGAAGACTAGATGTATCTAATCGACCGCCCCCAGATCTTTGAAGCTCAGCATAAAATTCATCCACCATTTCCACCACTGATAAACTAATATTTAATTTTTGTGATGTCTTTAAAACTATATCAAGGTCTTTACGCATGTGATCAACAGCAAACCCAAAATTATACTCGCCTTTATCCATTGTAAGCGCTCTGTTATCCATTTGCCAACTTTGAGCCGCGCCTTTGCCAATAGCTTCAATAACTTTTTCAATATCTAAATCTGCTTTTTGAGCAAAATAAACCCCTTCCGCTAAACCTTGTAAGACGCCCGCTATGCAGATTTGATTTACCATTTTTGTTAATTGCCCCGAACCTGAACCGCCCATAAGGCTAATGGATTTACAATAATGGGAAATTACAGCAAGTGATCTAGAAAATACTTCTTCATCCCCTCCACACATTGCTGTTAGTGTTCCATTAATTGCACCTGTTTCCCCGCCTGATATCGGAGCATCAATAAAACCACATGAATTTTTCAGAGCGGTGTCATAGCAATAT
>JABGVR010000159.1 GCA_018645985.1 Hellea sp.
TATCCGGGACTGTTCAGGTTGGCTTGAGCAAAGACGCTGACTTAAATAATTTATTTGATGTTAAAAAAGATATAATTGAGAATGATGTAACCATTAGTAATGTAGAGTTGATAAGAGCTCTCAACTTAAAAATACATGCCGTTTTGGTCGCGGTAAATTCACTTACAGCAGCGGATCAAAAGCTAGAAATTTTGCAGCAAGGGCTGCAAGAGTACGGCACTGTAAAAAAACTTATCGACAAGAGCCACCAAGTGGGCGTGATTACTAAAGGCCAATACTTGAAAATACAAGGCCAAGTCACCGACATCGAGATGGTTTTAGAAAATTTGGAACTTCAAAAAGAAAACTCAAAACAAACTTTGGCCATAGAGTTAGGTGAAAGTTATGAAGATTTCATGCCGGCGTTTAAGGAGGGATTAAGCAAAATAGAGGCCGCTTTATTCGACAAAAGCCTTGATGATAGTGTTTTAAAGCTAAATGCGGCAGTACTAGGTAACATAAATAATAATATAATACTGGAAAAGAAGTCTCAGCTTTGGAATGGTGAATATAGAGCATCATTATCTTCTGTGATTGGAGACGATGCCAGTGGATTTTTGGGTATAAATTTAACTAAGCCCGTGTATGACGGTGGAAGATCCAAAGCCAGAATTGCGCTGCTTAAAAGCAAGAGACTTCAGGCAGAAACAGAAGAAAAAAAAGTTTATAAAGAAGTGTCCCTAGCACTCTATTCTCTGCAAGCGAACAAAAGTACAGCTAAAAAGCAAGCTAGCCTATTAAGTGAAAAGTTGGAAAACCTGCTTGCAATAAAAAAGGACCTTGGGGTTCGTCAAAACTCCGGTAAAGCTCAACTAGAGGACGTTGCTCAAAATTATTTAGATATTGCTAATGCAAAAATTCAAGTTATTGACACAGATAGTCTCTTGCTTAAGTCCAAGATAGACTATGTACTTTTGCAGCAACGTGCCTATGACTATATTCTGACTGGAAATGAAATTACGCAAATAATAAAGTGAAGTTATGTCAAATAGTAACTCGAAATTTGCATCTGATGCGACAAATGTGTACCGGGTTTTAAAAAGGGTCGGTTTCAAAGGCTCAAAAAACCAAGTAATTGACCAGCTAAATGCCTATGCGAACCTAAGAGATAAGAAAGAACTCTTTTTTAAAGAGGTTTTCTCTACACTCGGTTATGCCCTTCAGCCTGTTAAGACCAGTGACATAGGGCCACTGTTATCGGGCTACAACCTCTTCCTTCAGGGAGCCGAGATCAATGCTATTGATTTTAAAATCAACGCTAAAAACGTTTTAAAAATAAGAAACGAAAATTTAACCTCTTATGAAGATGTGGCTCTCTCTAACTTAAAAAAGATGGGTATTGAAGCCTTTGCCGTGGTTGCCATTTCTGAAGAACTAAAATCAAGCAAGCAAAGACTTACTAAGCTAAATCCCATACGCTCCTTGGGTGTTTTTCGGCTAACGTGGGTAACGATCGCTGCGTTATTTAGTAATATTCTGGCGCTTGCGAGTTCAATTTTTATCATGGTGGTCTACGATAGAGTGTTGCCGAACAGCGCAGTAGAGTCCCTTTACGCACTGGCAATCGGTGTCGTATTGGCAGTTTTGTTTGATAGTCTGCTGCGCTCAGCTAAATCTGGAATTATAAATCGCGCTACCGAAGGCGCGGATATAATTGTAAGCGAGGAAATTTATAATCAATTTGTTGAAGTGTCCGGCGCCAAAAATAAAAAATCAATAGGTGAGTTATCAACTGTAGTTCGCGATTTGGAAGTTTACCGCGACTTTATGAGTACAGCCACACTGTTATCTCTGATTGATCTGCCATTCATTTTTATATTCATTTATGTGATATCATTAGTATCAGGACCTCTGTACCTCATTCCGCTCCTCGCCGTGCCGGTTGTTTTATTAAGCATTCTTGTTGCGCAGCCGATAATAACCAAGATATCACGAGTTGCCTCTAAAACGTCTCAGACGCGGCAAAGTATTTTGATGGAGATACTTGGTGGACTGGACCCGTTAAGGGCCAGTGGCGCATTCGCAATTATGAAAAGAAAATTTATGCAGTCAACGATTGATAATATGGCTGCCTCAAATAAGTCGAAAAATGTCGCCGGTTTTAATTCGGGCTTTCTACAAGCGGTGCAGCAATTGGCTCAGGTTGCGATTATTGTATATGGCTTTCATCTGTTCACAGAACAGAAAATCACTATGGGTGCAATAATTGCGACTGTTATCTTATCTGGTAAGGCTATGGCTCCATTAGCGCGTTTAGGGCAAATGCTTAGTCGAATGGGTGCGGCATTGGTCGCACGCCGCAACATAGTATCATTTTTATCTGAGCCACGCAGTAGTACTACTTTTAAGTCAGCGGGCTTGGACATCCGCAGTGACTTTGCCATAAATATTTCAAACGTAACTTTACGGCTTAGCCCCAATGCAACGCCAATTTTTTCAAACTTAGATATACAGATCAAGAAAGGTGAGCGAGTAGCAATTATTGGTCCAACTGGAGCTGGAAAAACAACTCTTTCTAATCTTGTTTGCGGTTTGGTCGCTCCTGAGGTCGGATCGATACAATTGAACGGTGTTGATTGTCGAATGATAAACAGGTCCGACTTCTTCAAATCAGTTGGGGTTGTTTTTCAGGAGCCTTGGCTATTCTCTGGAACCCTAAGGGAAAATATATCCATGGGGTTTGAGAACGTAAATGATCATGACATTCTTGAGGCTGTTCGGCTGTCTGGTGCAAACATTAACCCTGAGCAACCTGATGAAACTTTAGACGCGGTCATTTTGAGCCAGGGTAAAAACCTGTCGGGTGGTCAAAAACAATCTATCGCTTTGAGCCGGGCCGTCTTATTTGATCAACCTTTACTTGTTATGGATGAGCCTACTAGCGCAATGGATCAAATGATGGAAGATAGGCTGGTAGAGAGGCTATCTTCATATGCTAACGACAAAACATTACTGTTAATTACACATAAACCTAACATGCTTAAATTGTGTGATCGCATCATAGTGCTGGATCAGGGGCGTATCACCTTTAATGGATCAAAAGAACAGTACGTGGAATTGGTCAAGAAAAATGTTTAGAATTAATTTTCGAGATTACTCGTCTATATTTTTAGTTTCGCTTTTATTGGTTTCCTGTTTTTTTTGGGCAAAGTTTACTTTTTTAGATGTAGTTACCACTGGGGAAGGGCGTATTGTTGCAACTGGAGAAAATAGAATAATCCAGTCACCTCAAAATGCCAAAATTACTCAATTTCACGTCACAAAAAATGACAATGTTTCAGAAGGTTCGGTAATTATCACTTTGAGCCCAATTCAAGCTGAGGCATCATTGAAAGAGCTGGATACAAGAATTGATAATTTATTGGCCCGCAAAATTAGGCTCATGGGAGAGCTTGAAGGAATTCCTTTATTGGAGCTCTCTGAGAATCTCAGAGTATTCCCAAACGAAATTGCTGAGGCGGAATTAAAGAGTGTAGTTGCACGGCGCGCTGATTTGGACGCCCAAAAGGGATTAAAAATTGAGAAAACATTGATGCTCGAGCGAGAGATATTGGCTCTGAGTGTGCAGGTTGCAGGTAAAAAAGAATTATTAGA
>JABGVR010000160.1 GCA_018645985.1 Hellea sp.
TTATGCAAAAATTTCTAAAAACTTTTTAAATAATCCGGAAGAATTTGCAGATGCATATGCTAGAGCATGGTTCAAGTTAACGCATAGAGATATGGGCCCCATTAGTTGTTACCTTGGTAAAGAGGTTCCCAATGAAGAACTTATATGGCAAGATCCAGTCCCTAAACACACCGGCCCTTTGCCAACAGAGAAAGAATTATCATCTTTAAAAGATAAAGTACTTTCGAGTAGTCTTACAACCGCTCAACTTGTTACAACCGCTTGGGCTTCCGCAGCAACATTTAGAGGGTCCGATAAAAGAGGTGGCGCAAATGGAGCTAGAATTCGCCTAGCTCCACAAAAAGACTGGGAAGTGAATAAAGGGACCGATGTGGTTATTTCTGCTCTTGAAAAAATTAAATCAGAATCAAATACTAATATTTCCTTGGCAGACCTAATTGTACTGGGGGGCTGTGCAGCAATTGAGAGAGCTTCAGGAAAGTCAGTGCCATTTAGAGCAGGACGAACTGATGCGACAGATGCTCAAACTGACACAGAAAGCTTTGATCTTCTTGAACCAACATTTGATGGATTTCGAAATTATAAGAAAACCGATGACCCAAGAAGCACCGAAACATTGCTTGTTGATAGAGCACAACTACTTGGACTTACTGCTCCAGAAATGACTGTGCTTATAGGTGGCTTGAGAAGCCTAGGTGCAAATGCGCATGGTGTAGAACATGGTCTTTTTACAAAAAGTAAAGAGACACTAACAAATGAGTTCTTCATAAATTTACTTGATATGTCAACTAAGTGGGAAGCAGAAGACTCATCAGAAGAGGTATTTAATGGATATAATCGTAAATCTGGCGATTTAACATACACAGGAACACGTGTTGACCTTGTATTTGGCTCTAATTCTATATTACGAGGGTTAGCAGAAGTTTATGCTGAGTCAGGAGCCGAAGATAAGTTTACTCGAGATTTCATCGCAGCATGGAATAAAGTAATGATGGCAGATAGATTCGATATAAAATAGAAATTAAATTAGTAGTATTTGGGTAGTGATAATATATTCATTCACCTAAATACTACCGTTTACCTGGTATATAATCGCGTGTCTTCACCTTGATAACATCTTCAAGGTACATTGGCATATTTTTATATTCACCCTTAGTAAACATCTCAACCTGGTCATCGTAATGCTCAGAGGACTCATCTACTGTTGCAGATCCATACTGATGAATTGATTTTAAATCCAAAACGCCTTCAGTATTCCAATCTGCATACATTATATGAGTATCACCGGCGAAAGCGTTCATAACTCCACTTTTCGAAATCCCATCTCGATCAGCATAAATTGCTCTCAATATATCGGGAGCTCCATCTAATGGTAAGTCGTAATCACCTCTTTGCATTCGATTTATTTCTCCCCATTGTGGGTCAATTCTTCCATATCTCTCTTTAAGTTCTTTGGCTGTTTTGATCAGCATATCTATCGGTTCTTGCTCGTTTTTAATATATTCGTAACCTAGTGTCCGCATGCCAGTTATTACAGCTAAAGCTGCTCCGCGGCTTTCTTTTTTGGTATCCCCATCCCACCTATTGAGAACTTGTTGGGCTTCAATAACTAAAGGATCTTCTGTGACTGTGTTTATCAAAGCTTGAACCAAATTCATTAATTCAGATTCTGTGTCATAAAGTGTGTCAGACCTGTATTTTAGCAAATCAGACTCGGAAATTTTGGAGTCTGAACTAAACAAAGCTATTGAACGTCTTGCTCTATTAGTAAACCTCTCTTCAATACCCATTGTATTTGAATAGTCGGAGCGGTTATTATCACATGCAGGGTCAGTAATTTTAAAGGGTGTTGAATTGGCTGAAAATAACCAACCACATGAAGGGTTCCATAATTGAGGAAGTTTATCAGTGGATAGGTATTCATCCCAAATTAAATCAGATGTATCCCCTGGTAAATGCTTTGTCCAATCAACTCCTTCAATACGCTTTGGCATTCTAGCATTATACACCTCACCTATATTACCTTCTTTATCGGCATAGGTTATATTAAAGCTAAGTACACCATTTTGAGATATTGCTTTTTTCCATTCATCTATATTTTTTGCCTTGCTCATATCGTACCACTGTTGAATTGCACCTACCTCCTGCAAACCAGCAAACCTAATGGCATAAACTCCCGTTGGTGTTTTGAGAACAGGCCCGTGAGCAGACCAAAGAATTGATTTAATTATTGGAATTGAGAAAGGACCCCAAATCTTAACTCGAAAAGTTGACCATGATTTTTCAAATTTATTCCACTTTCCATCGAGTTTGTATTTTGATGGTCTTTTGATATTATCCACTTCAAGTGAGTAAATATCAACCAAGTCAGGGGCATTCACTGTTTGTGTCCAACCTAAGTCTGGACTTACACCTTGCACAAGTATCGGGGTGCCTGGAAAGGTAGCTCCTGCAAAATTCATATTTTTAGATACCACATGGGCTTCGTACCATGCATATGGGCCGTTCATAGGTTGATGGGAGTTCACTATTAAACGAGTATGTTTATCATCAGATCTAATTGGAGCTATTGCGAATCCATTAGAGCCCCTAACAGCCTCAGGTAAATTCATATTTGATTGTTGTTGCCACGGTGAAACTTCAGGTTTGTTCTCGCTCGTAAATAGCTCCTCAAGCTGTCCATCCAGTCTATAAAAAAAGGGAGTTGCCCATGTAAATCCAGCAACAATATCTGCTTCAGTTACTGGTAAAACACCGTCTAGGACTCTATCTTTATTTTCTAAACCAAATAAATTTATAGCATCTGCATAAGCTTTTATTACCGCTTTGGTATCTGTGTTGATATGCGTATCATATTTTTTTTCAACCGCTTCTTTAACTTTGAACAAGTCAAACAGATAATCTGTAGCTACCGATGCCTTTCCCTTGAATTGAGAGGACATACCACGTGCTGAAATTAATACATCCTGTATGGTTTCCCAATCATCCTCAGCATGTGCATAACCAAATCCAAATGTAGCGTCCGCATCAGTTTCGCCAAAAATATGCGGTACCCCATAGGTGTCACGAATAATTCTTGCGTCATAAGTCGAGGCAATATCGAAGATTATTTGTTCATTTATCTTTTTTGGTTTAGGTGAACTTAGACAGATTACACCGAGCATCAACGCTAGCATAACAAGAATGATAGTTGGTCTTAAATAATTTCTCATATTGCAATTACGTTTTACCTATTAATAAGGTTCTATAAGTCTTAATCATGCTATTGAAAAGAGTTGAAGTTTGTGAAAGATATAACAACCCTTACACCAATTAGCGAGAAACTGTCTTATAATGTTTCAAAAATTCTTTAAAGAGCTTAGGTCCGCTAAAATACCTGTATCCATAAGGGAGTACCTGACGCTATTAGAGGGCGTAGACAAAAACGTAGCAAATGATAGTTTAAATGAATTCTATTATCTTTCACGGACAACGTTAGTTAAAGATGAAAGAGATCTCGATAAATTTGACCAAGTTTTCTCTCATATTTTTCGCGGAATAGATTATTTATCTGATATTTTTGGGCAAGAAGACCATGAAATACCAGCAGATTGGCTTAGAGCTTTAGCAGAGGCTAACCTAACCCCAGAGGAGATGGCAGAAATAGAATCTCTCGGAGACTTCAATAAAATTATGGAAGCACTTAAAGAGAGACTTGAGAATCAAGATAAAAGACATGAAGGCGGTAATAAAAATATTGGTACTGCAGGGAAGTCACCATTTGGAGCATACGGCTATAATCCAGAAGGCATTAGGATCGGACAAAGAGAAGGAAGACATGGAAAAGCAGTAAAAGTATGGGACAAACGTAATTTTAAAAACCTAGACGGTGATCGTGAAATAGGCACCAGAAACATAAAAGTTGCCCTTAGACGGTTAAGGAAGTTTGCGCGCGAAGGCGCCGTTGATGAACTTGATTTAGACGGTACAATTCGCGGTACGGCCAAAAAAGGTTGGCTTGATATTAAGATGAGACCCGAAAAACGAAATGCAGTGAAAGTTTTGACCTTTTTTGATATCGGTGGCTCAATGGATGCTCATGTCAGACAGGCGGAGGATTTATTTTCAGCAGCTAGAAGTGAATTTAAAAGATTAGAATACTTTTATTTTCATAACTGCATTTATGAGCATGTTTGGAAAGATAACATAAGGCGGATGAAAGAAGTAACCCCAACGTGGGACATACTGCATAAATTTCCATCTGACTATCGAGTCGTTTTAGTTGGGGATGCAGCAATGAGCCCGTATGAAGTAGCTATGCGAGGTGGCTCAGTTGAACACTGGAATGAAGAATCAGGAGCAGTATGGCTCAAAAGACTTACTGATGTATATCCACATTTAATTTGGATTAATCCAACTGAAGAAAAATACTGGCAGTATTCGCAGTCCACGAAAATGATCCAAGATATAATTGGTGAAGAAAGAATGTTTCCGATGACTTTATCGGGATTAGAAAATGCAATGAAAGAATTAGCTAGATAATTTATAAAATAAAAATGGAGAGAAACATGTCCTTAAAATCATTCATTATAAGTGCGCCATACTTAACTTTGATCGCCTGTACGCCAAATACTCCTGACACATTGAGTCAAAAAAATGAAATTTCTGAAGTAACAACTTGTCCTTCTGATCAAATAATAACCAATGTAGAACAATATGTTGATGCAGCACCTGAAGCGACAGGTGATTATGCAAAATGGCATGAGGAAAATAGCCTCAGAGATGGCGTTATGACACTTAAAAGTGGTTTGCAATATAAAATAGTGAATGAAGGTATAAGTAATGGAATCTCACCAATTGGACCGCAAGTAATAAGGGCAAATTATCATGGGTATTTTCCTGATGGTAATATCTTTGACAGCTCTTATGAACGGGGACAGCCCTTAGAATACAATGCAAACGCTTTTATTAAAGGTTGGAATGAAGCTCTTAGCCTTATGAAACCATGTTCAGCATGGATACTTTATGTGCCGGGTGATTTAGCATATGGACCCGCAGGGCGCCCAGGCATACCAGCAAACGCTACGCTTATTTTTAACATGCAGTTACTAGAGGTTAAATAACCTAAGTATGAAAATAGCTACTTGGAACGTAAATTCGATAAATGCACGGATGCATGCCGTAATTGAATGGCTAAAAACCACAAACCCTGATGTTGTCTGCTTGCAAGAAATAAAGACAATAGATGAAACCTTTCCTCGATTAGAGATTGAAACACTAGGTTACAATATTGAAACTCATGGGCAAAAAAGCTATAACGGTGTAGCTATACTCTCTAAATATCCTATCGAAGAGGTCAAAACAAAGCTTCCAGGTGATGATAATGATGAGCAATCACGTTACATAGAAGCAATAATAGCAGGTCCTAAGAAATTATTTCGTGTAGCATCAATTTACCTCCCAAATGGTAATCCTGTATTTGATGAAAATGGCATTTTTACGAAAAAGTATGAATATAAACTTAACTGGATGCGGCGTTTGAAAGATCATGCTGCAATATTATTGAATGATGAATTGCCTACTGTATTGGCCGGTGACTACAACGTCATACCGGGGAATAAAGACGTATATGATTATAAAAGCTGGATCGGTGACGCTGCTTTCCGAAAAGAGACACATTTTCACTGGAGAAGCTTATTAAACTTAGGGCTTACAGAAGCTTTTGAGCAAATGGACAATAGACCTGGTCAATATACATTCTGGGACTATCAACGAGGAGCTTGGCAAAATAATCATGGAATAAGAATTGATCACATTCTACTATCTGCTCAGGCGGCAGACACCATAATAGACCTCGTGATAGATAAAAACGTCAGAGACGGAATAAAACCGTCCGATCACGTACCTGTTATTGGGAGTTTTGACCTTTAATTAATTTAGATTTACTAGGGCTAAATTAAGTTTTTCGAGTTCATTTAAATAAGATAACTTGCGGTCTTTTTGGAGAACAACCACTTTCTCAGGAGCGTTACTTACAAAAGCATGATTGGAGAGCTTATTATCTATTTTGCTAATTTCCACCTCAATCTTGGAGATTTCCTTATTTAAGCGGTCGCGTTCAACTGTTTTATCAAGTAACCCGTCGAGCGGGATAGCATATGTAACGCCATCGACCACAGTCTGAAGAGCACCGCGAGGAACATCTCCTGAAAGACTTATGCTAGATACCCTTGCCATAGGCTTCAATTGATCCGCAAACAAATTTAATTTTTTATCTAAACTAGCCGAGAGCACTAATAAAGGAGCCATTTTACTTGGAGGAATATTCATATCAGCCCGCACAGAGCGCAAGTTTGTTATTAACATTTGGAGCCACTCAACATCAGAAACAGAACTTTCCTCATTTATATCTACAGGTAATTCTGGCCAGTCGGAAACTATAAGCATTTTATCTCGGTTCGCGGATAAATTATGCCAAAGTTCTTCGGTTATAAATGGCATAAAAGGGTGTAATAACTTTAATATTTGATCAAAGACCCAAGCAAAGGTTTCACGAGTTTCTCTATTAAAAGCATTATGAGAATCAGATAAAATAGGTTTGACCAATTCTAAATACCAAGAACAAAATGTATCCCAAGAAAATTTGTAAATTTCATCAGCAGAATCATTAAATCGATAAGATTCTATAAAATTTGTTACAGTTTCAATTGTTTTACTTGCTTTCGAAACAATCCATTTATTCAAAACGTGATTCACATCCTTAGGAGAAAATGAATTGGAAGGAGTGCATTTGTTAAGCTGCCCAAAAGTGGCCGCAGACCATAATTTAGTACCGAAATTTCTATACCCTGCTATTCTATCAACTGATAAGCGTATATTCCTGCCCTGCCCTGCCATGGAAGCTAGAGTGAATCTTAAGGCATCTGCACCATATGCTTCAAAACCTTCAGGATATTGTTTACGAGTAGCCTTAGCTATCTTCGGTGCAGAATCAGGATTTTTAAGTCCTCGTGTGCGCTTTAATATTAATTCATCAATTTGAACGCCGTCAATTAAATCAAGAGGGTCTAAAGTATTACCAATGGATTTAGACATTTTTTTACCCTGCTCATCGAGCACAAGAGCGTGGATATATATATCGTTAAAAGGGACATCATCCATAAAGTGCAAACCCAGCATAATCATTCGTGCTACCCAGAAAAAAATAATATCAAATGCAGTAACTAATGTTGAAGTTGGATAAAACCTGCTCAATTCTTCTGTTTTTTTAGGCCAGCCCATCGTTGAAAATGACCATAAACCTGAAGAAAACCATGTGTCCAGAACATCCTGATCACGCCAAATTTTAACAACTTTATTTTCTGCCTCATCTGCATGATCATCAATCCTCACAGTGCATCCATAATAAGCTTCAGCCATGGAAATAGCTTCTGCCTGACTCTGAGCCACAAATTCTATTAATCGCTTTTTATTATCGTCTTTTTTAGTGTTTAAAGTCTTATCCTTGATAATATCTTTAGCATAACCATACCAAACTGGGATTTGATGCCCCCACCATAATTGCCTTGAAATACACCAAGGCTGAATATCATTCATCCAGTGGTCATACGTTTTCTTCCAGTTATCTGGTACAAACTTAATAGAACCATTATTAACTTTATTTATTGCATTTTCAGATAACTTATCTGCCGCAACAAACCACTGGTCCGTTAACATAGGCTCAATAATAACTCCGGACCTATCACCAAACGGTTGCATAACTTTTTTATCTTCAATTAAAAGTAGGCACCCCTCTTCCTCAATATCTTTAACAACTTCTTTTCTTGCCTGAAATCTATCCATACCAACATATTTTTTAGGCATAAATTCACTATCTACCATCACCCCACGTTCATCCATTAAACTGTACAGGGGTATATTATGTCTTTTAGCAACCTCATAATCATTAAAATCATGAGCTCCCGTTATTTTTACAGCCCCCGAACCAAAATCTGGATCTGGGTATTCATCCGAAATAATTGGTATCAATCTATTTGAAATAGGGAGCTTAACTTTTTTCCCAATTATTGAAGCGTATCTTTTATCATCTGGATGAACAGCTACAGCTCCATCCCCAAGCATAGTCTCAGGCCTTGTCGTCGCTATTGAGATGTAATCACGCACCTCTGATAATAAAATATTACCTTCGTCGTCTTTTTCTAAGTATGTATAAGTTTCTCCACCCTCTAGCGGGTATTTAAAATGCCAAAAGCTTCCATCTTTTTCTATGTTTTCAACTTCTAAGTCAGAAATTGCAGTTTGAAAATGTGGGTCCCAATTTACAAGTCGCTTATCCCTATAAATCAAACCTTTATTATACATATCAACAAAAGCTTTAGTGACTGCCTCAGACATATTATCATCTGAGTTTTCAGGATCACCAAGGGTAAACTTTTCGCGCGACCAGTCACAAGAGGAACCCAATCTACGCAATTGTTGATTTATATTACCTCCGCTTTCAGATTTCCATTTCCATACATGCCCTAAAAATTCATCACGCGTCATATTTTTGCGATGCTTATTCTCTGCAGATAACTTTCTCTCAACAACCATTTGTGTCGCTATACCGGCATGATCTGTACCAGGTTGCCATAAAACAGCTTTTCCTAGCATGCGATTATATCTGATTAATATATCTTGTATGGTGTTATTGACTGCATGCCCCATATGCAGGCTTCCTGTAACATTGGGGGGCGGTATAATTATTGAGTAGTTATCATTAGGAGTATCCGTAGGTCTGGATTTTCTCGGCTTAAAAGCACCACTGTCCTCCCAAGCTTTATAGAGGCGAGGTTCGACTTCAGAAGCATTAAATTTATTCTTAAGCATTAGTATATCCGTGTACAAGCTACCCTAAAAAATTGTAAATAATAGCTATAAATTTCTTTAGACTGAGTTGCTAATCATTAAAAGGCTCTAATTTAAAATGAGTAATTTTTAATTTATTTCCAAATAAGAATATAAATTTAAATGTAAGATAACTAAAATGCTTCTACTCGAATTTCTTTAATAAATTTGACATTTTATTATCACTAATATCTTCAAAATAACCTTCCGGGTTATAAAATGAAACGGGAAGGTCAATACCTTCCGAATGAAAAGCTCCCATTGACATTAGAATCTTAAATTCATTTATAGAAACATTATATCGTGCGTCAGCTACCGATAATTTAGCATTTAATACTTCTTGTTCTGCATTTAAAAGATCTAAAGCATTTCTCAGTCCCAGCTCTTGCTCTAAGCTAACACCTTCGAAAGCTACTTCGGCAGCTGATACCTGTGTGTTACTAGCTACAAGAGCAAGGCGTGATGCATTTAACTCATGCCATGATTGCTCAACGATTTGATCAATAGACAACTCAAGATCACGTAATTCAAAGTCCAGACGAGCCTTTGCTAAACTAGCCTTTCGTACTCTAGATCTATTCATACCACTTGTGAAAATAGGCACGCTTACTCTAGCCGCTAAAGCTAATTGATCTGAATCACCGATACCAAAAGTTTGCCCTCTGGAACTACCGGCAAGAGCATTTAATGTGATTTTAGGTCGGTAAGCCGATTTTGCTACAGAAATAGCCGATGCAGCTGCATCGCCGCTAAAATAAGCAGCTAATAAATCGGGGTTATTACTGCGAGCTAAAGATTTTATTTCATCAGCAGTTTTAGGAATCTCAAATGAAGGCACCTCTTGTAAGTCTACTGCGACATGGCCTACAATTCTTACAAATGCTGCCCTGCTAGATTGTAATTGAGAGTCTGCTTGGGCAAGACCAGATTCAGATGATGCCAGTCTGCTCTCGGCTTGAGCTATATCAGTACGTGTTCCAACACCAATATTAAAACGTTCGATAGCCGCTAATTTTTGACGAGTTAGAACCCTTACGCTATTTCTTCTTATTCTTGCGACTTCTTCGTTTCGTAAAACAGAAACATAAGCTTCAGCGCCCGCCATAAAAATATTTTGTTCAAAACTTTTTAAATTTTCTCTAGCTGAAAGTACAGACGACCTAGTTTGACTTTTTAACCATTTTACTCGGCCGCCTTGATATAGTGGCTTAGTAATTTGCAGTTGAATAGCTCTAGGGTTACCACTAACGCTAGTACTACCATCTGTTTGTGAAAAAACATTACTGTTTAGCTTAGCTGTATTTGTCTCGAGAGATCCAGATACCCCTGCCTGAAACCCTCCCTCTGAAATAGCTTGAATATAATTTTCATCAATTTCTTTAACTTTAATTCGTTGAGCTTGAAGTTGGGGGTTGTTATTGTAAATTGAAGACAAGGCTTCAACGAAAGTTTCAGATTTTCCAACTTGAGACAAACTAATTGTCAATGCTAGTATTATGAATGTAATAATTTCTCTATATTGATTCATAATCTTTCCTAAAAGTCAAAGACCTCTTCTGTTTTAAAGCCTGGGATAGTCGGTGCACTCGCATCAAAAACTATAGTCTCTCCAATAATATTGTTTATCTTTGTGTAAACTCTGACTTGTCCAATTGATCCAGACTGGATTAAGCAAACTAAACGACCATTTTCAGCCAATTGATTTGTCCAGATTTCAGGGACCTCTGGAATAGCTCCATTTACGAAAATTACATCAAAAGGGCCATGCTTAGAAGCTCCATCTTTGAGTTTTCCTTGAACAACCGCAGCGTTAGTGACTTCAGCATCGGTAAGTATAATTGTTGCTCTAACAACATCAGCCTCATTATTGTCCAGACCCACTACGGTATCGGATAGTTGTGCTAAAATGGCTGTTGAATAACCACGCCCGCAAGCAATATCCAAAACTATGTCCGACGATAATATCTTAGCAGCTTGAACCATCTTAGCAAAATCTCTTGGCCTGATCATTACCCGTCCGTTTCCTAAGTCAATATGAGCGTCGCCATAAGCTAAAGCTCTGTGCGCCTTAGGAACAAAGTTCTCACGGGAGAAGTTTCGAAACGCCTTTATCACTTCAAGGTTAGTCACATCACTAGTACGAATCTGGCTCTCAACCATGTGATGACGGGCAGCTTTAAAATCAAACATAAACAACTCATGAAAAATAATTTTATTTGCCTATAAACTAGCTATATTAGCCTGCGCAACGGTTTATATTAAAATAGTACTAATGAAGTAAAGTTAAACATTAAATTTGTTACTTTCGCATTGCGTTGAACGAAACCGCTGTTTATACAACCGCATCTTAGGCACCATGGCGGAGTGGTGACGCAGCGGATTGCAAATCCGTGTACCCCGGTTCGATTCCGGGTGGTGCCTCCAAAAATTTATACATTACAGTAGTTATTTGAACATTAATCAAATAATTCTTCTATACTAGTATTTATAAATAACTTCCCTTTAATTTTTTTAGATGAAAATTCTTTTTTTTCAAAGCCATCGATATTTTCGCGAATTAAGCTCACAAGTTGGTCAACGTTGAAGTCGTGTATTAGGTTTAAATCAAAAATAAAACTTACACCGTGTATACCATCCCAAGACCACAATTCAAACTTGTAGTTTACACCCGCCAAAACACCATAACTTGATGATAAAATACGATCTTCTTTATCTTTATTTGATATTATTTCTGTCATAATAAGACCCTTCTATCATTTTTTCACATTATCCAAAAGACAGAGGTTAAGGTTTGGCTTTATCAATTGCTCATTAATTGAACAACTTTCCTTTGATACCCGCAACCTCATATCTAGAAAATACGCTTTCAGTTAAATCCCAAGACGCCGGCATTTTGGAGTTTAAACCTTTTAAGCGAAGAATATCATCTTCATCTTTTGTAAGAACTCCTAGTCTATAAAAACGTAATAAAATATTTTCAATATCAGTAGTGGTTTTTGGTTCATGTTGAATTAATATTTTTCGAATCACGCGGAGTGGGATGGAATGCTCTTTAATTAATCTTACGTCGGAACCTTTTTCTATAGCATCAAATGCCATATCTGAAATAAAATGCATTTCTAGTAATGCATCTTTATCTTTAACAGACGAGGGTTTGTTGTGCCATTTGGGGTTATTGTTCGAATTTAGAAATGGTCCTTGTTTATGATATGCAAACCAATAATCTGTAAAACTTCTCAGCAATCCTGCTCCCCAAGAACCTGACTCGATACAAATTTTTATATGCTCTAGATATGAGTTTTTTATTTGCTTCATGTTCATTGGTCTATTTCCTGTGAGGAGAGTTCGTCATAAAAAAGATACTCAGTTTTAATGATTCCTATTAGCATTCATGTGGTTTAGATAGCCCTAATTGCTTTTAACTCATTATTGGGCCACTAAACTTTTTAGTGCACTTAAAAAAAGTTCACCATTAGCCACAATTTACTACCTTTTATATTTTTTTATTTCTGCGGCTGATTAATACCATCAGTCAAAATTTCAGTCTATTCTTAAATTAAGGCATCAGTAACCCTTTGTGTATCAACACGGTTCCCTCGGTATCTTTCTCACAATAAGCCAACATAGCCTTTCGAAGTTGTTCTCTTGCTATGCCTTCAGGAAATTCACCAATAACTAATTGGTAAAAAGCTTCTGCAGCTGCTCCACCTTGCTGAATTACACCTAAATCGTTGTAAGAAAAACTTTCATTTATTGCAGGAGCCACATTCTTTAAAGAATACAGCCCGCCGATCGCTTTTTTACTAATCATCCTTGGGTGCATAAAACCATTCTGTATCATAGGTTTTATATCCACTATCCGTTCAAGAATTTTGGTGAGGGCTTCCGCAAGATCAGGAAAAACCAACATAAGGTTTTTAATCACACGGCTCTCTGCCCCAACAGCATGATAGGCAATTATGGGTTCGTTCCCTTCTGATAATCGCTCAATGAGTTTCTCAGTAAATTTCCTCCTTGGGTCAACATCACCAGTTGCTAAATATTCATCTTTTTTTGTGTGAGTATAACTTAAATCTTCGTGAAGCGTATGAATTGAATACTGAAAAGGTATGAGTTCATAAGGCTTAGTATTTTGGTAGAGTGGTAATGCGCTACCCTGTGTAAACTCAAAGTCTAAGTGAATGGCGGGCAATGGAATAGATCTAATGTCATTATATAATTTATTAGAAA
>JABGVR010000161.1 GCA_018645985.1 Hellea sp.
TAATGCAGTTTTTTCACTTTCACTTGCATTTGAGAGTGAAGCACCGGCGGTAACTGCGTATTCAATTAAAGCGCCTGTTTTAAGTTTTTGAAGCTGTGATATGAAAATTTCATCCCTTATTTGCGATGATTTTGATATGTCAATAACTTGACCACCAATCATTCCATTTGCGCCCCCTGCCTTAGCAAGATCACTAATTAATGTCATTCTAATGTTTGGATCATCATGAACTTTTGAGTCTGCAAGAAGTTCGAAGCTTATTGTTAGTAGGTTGTCACCGGTGAGTACTGCTAGGGCTTCACTATATTTTTTGTGTACCGTAGGTTTTCCGCGTCTAAAATCATCATTATCCATACAGGGTAAATCATCATGCACTAATGAATAGACATGCATGCATTCTAATGCTGCGCCAGCAATGTATACTCCTTTGTTTAGACTGCCCAACATACGAGCAGTTTCTATCATTAAGAAGGGCCTTAGTCTTTTTCCACCACCGAGTGCTGCATATCTTGATGCCTCCATGACTGCTTTTTGGTTGCCAGATGGAAGAGGTAATATATCCGTGAGTACGGCTTCTATTTCTTCTGATACAGCTTTAAGGTGAGATTTGAAATCTATTGAATCTTTAAGCATTAAAGGGAACCGTCTCCGCTTTCCCATCTTTATCCAAGACAATTTTTTCTACTTTTAATTGAGCATCCTTAAGTTTCCCTTCACAATGGGATTTCAATTTGGCACCTCGTTCATAGATGGCAATGCTTTCTTCAAGCGTAACTTCACCTCTTTCAAGTTTACTAACAATGCTTTCAAGTTCATTTAAAGCATTTTCAAAAGTCATTTCTTTTATAGATTCTGTCATGTTAATTTCCATTTTTTACTAATTTTTGTGTCTGTCGCTCAAAGCGTCTGTAGCTCCAGTGCAGGTCTCCATTTTGACTTTTGCATTTCCAGCCTTGTTTTTTTAATGAGCCTTTAAGCATTCTATTAAACCAACCGTGTCCAGAAACATATATTATTTTGCCACCTTTGGAGTGATCAGCCAATATGTTACTCATGTTATCTGCTCTGATCCGAGCGGATTTATGGCTTTCCATTCCATCAGACCAGCCAAAATACCAAACTATTCTTGACCATGTTCCCCAGCTTTTAGGTCTTATCTTTATTGAGCCAAGGTAAGGTGAGGGAAGGGGGGCCTCGACAAGGCCCTCGTAAATAAAATCTGGTTCTCTTCCGCTTGCCATTGTTGCCGACTCCTGCGCCCTTAATAATGAACTTGATATGACAATGTCTGATTTTTCAGCCCATTTTTTAAGTCTTTTTGGTACTTTTTGTTCTTTTTTAAGACCACTTCTTTGATATTTTAACCACCACTCCCTGTACTCTTTCCAGTTCAATCTGACCTTACGAGAGAGTTCGGGTTTTCCGTGGCGTGCTATAATTAATATATCATTGGTCATTTTAAAGGTTGGTCTTAAATGTTTTTATTTTTAACAGAAGTATAGTTTTTTAACAATTATAATACATTAAGTATCATTTAACAGCTCTAATTTTAACCACTCTTCTTCTGACTTTTCCAGTTTAATTTTATATTGATCCAATTTTCTTATAGCTTCACTAAACCCGTCTGGGTCTTTGTGAAAAAAATCAGCATTTGTAAGCTTAAGTTCTATTTCGGAGATTTGATTTTGAAAGACCTGAATTTCTTGAGGTAATTGCTCTAAACGAAATTTATCTTTGTAAGTAAGTTTATTTTTGGATTTTATAGCTTTTGTCGAATGGTTCACTTTATGTGGTTTATCTTTTGACTTCTTGTCAGTACTGATCACTCCAAAGCCTCTTTGACTTACCATATCAGTATATCCGCCAGGGTAAATTTGCCATTTTGAATTATCTTCATAAGCAATCGTCCGAGTAACAGTACGGTCTAAGAAATCTCGATCATGAGAAACTACTATTACTGTACCATCGTAATCGGCTACTAATTCTTGTAACAAATCTAATGTTTCAAGGTCGAGGTCATTAGTTGGTTCGTCTAATACTAATAAATTACTGGGAAGTCTTAAACCGCGTGCTAGCTGAAGGCGTCCTCTTTCTCCTCCAGACAAAGCATGTAATGGTGTTTTGGCTTGCTCTGGTAAAAAAAGAAAGTCTTTCATGTAGCGAATTACATGGATGGAATTATCACCAACCATGACTTTGTCTCCACCATTATCAGTTAATGCTTCAGATAGTGTCCATTCATCATTTAAGCTCTCACGTTTTTGATCTATAATTAGCGGTAAAAGGTTTACTCCAAGCTCAACTCTTCCATTATCGGGTAGAATTTCTCCCATTATTATTTTTAGTAATGTTGTTTTTCCGCTTCCGTTTGGTCCAATTATACCTATTCGTTCCCCTCTTGTTATTTTTATAGAGAAATCGTCAAAAACTTTTTTTTCACCAAATGACTTTGTGATACTGACTAACTTTGAAATAAACCTTCCTGATTGATGGCTATCTGCAACTGTAATATTTAAATTTCCAGTTGATTGTCTTTGTGCTTTAAATTGCGTCCGTAAACTTGATAAATCTTTTAATCTCTTTACATTTCTTTTTCGGCGTCCAGATACTCCGTGTATAACCCAATGTTGCTCTCTATGTATTTTTCGTTTCAACTTGTGTCGGTCAAGTTTTTCTTGTTCCAGTGTCTTATCCCTCCAGTCTTCAAAAAAGGTAAAACTCTTTTCAAGTAGCTTAGTTTCACCTCTATCTACCCATAAAGTTCGTTTTGAAAGATTTTCGAGAAACCTTCTATCATGTGATATGATTATTACAGAAGAGCTTAATGACTTAATCTCATTTTCTAACCATTCTATGGCGACAAGATCTAGATGGTTTGTAGGTTCATCTAACATCAAAATGTCAGGCTTAGGTGCCAGTGTTCTAGCTAAAGCTGCTCTTCTTAGTTCACCCCCAGACATGACTAGTGGGTCCTCATCGCCAGTTAAAGATAATCCATCCAGCAGATAAGGAATTCGGTAGCTATCATCCGCCCCTATTAATCCGTCTTCTATGTATTCTCGAGAAGTTTTAAATTGGGAAAGATCAGGTTCTTGTGGGAGATAACGCATTGTTACCCCCGGCTTTATCCAACGTTTTCCGTCATCGTGATCAACCATTCCTGCTGCTATTTTTAACAACGTAGATTTTCCCGAACCGTTTCTGCCAACGATACATAATCTTTCATTAGGCATGATTGTTAATTCTGCTCCTTCAAATAATGGAGTACTGCCAAATGTAAGATGAATATTGGATAATGTAAGAAGAGGGGGAGCCATGTTTATCCTATTAATTCTACGAGTGCTATTAACTTAAAACGCGTAAGTTTCAAGACAGATGAATTCATTTTAGTGAAAATATATATTTTATTATGATAATTTTTTTTGATCAGGCTCTTTAATTCTAAGGTATTTTATATTAGTCTGAATTATTGATTATACAGCTTGATAAATTAGAAAAAGTGCGATGAGTTTTTTAAAAACAATAAAGGACGAGATTAATTATGTAGGAGCATTTTTACGTATAATTAAAGAAGTAAAGAGTGTTGACGCAAAGTCTAATTTTGGCATCGCAGATGAAATTGAAATGCGAGTAGATAAATTTGGACCGAATCTTGCTTTTTTAGAAGATGATATCAACCTCACTTACGATGATATGGAAAAATACGCCAACAGGATTGCGGCATGGGCATTATCAGAGGGGTGTATTGCAGGAGACACAGTTGCCCTTTTTATACGAAACCGGGCGCATTACGTAGCTGTTTGGTTTGGCCTTACAAAAA
>JABGVR010000162.1 GCA_018645985.1 Hellea sp.
AGAAAGCCTTAGCTCTAAAACCTGATAGTGCTGTTGCCTTCTATAACATGGGCAATGTCCTTAAAGAACGGGGAAAATTAGAAGAGGCGATAGAAGCTTACAACAAAGCACTAGTTTTCAATCCTGATTATGCTGATGCTCATAATAACATCGGCAATGTGCTACAAGATCAAAGCAAGCTTGAAGATGCCATAAGTGCCTTTAAAAAAGCACTGTCACTCAAGCCTAATTGTGCTGAAGCTTACTGCAACATAGGCAATGCCTTTGCAGCTCAAGGTAATTTGGAGGAGGCGATAATTGCTTACAGGAAGTCTCTTTCAATCAATCCTGATAGTGTTGTGGCTCACAGCCACATGGCTGCTGTTTTTGCAGATCAGGGTAAGTTGGAAGAGGCGATAGAGGCTTACAGCAAAGCATTGGCTATAAATCCTGATTATGGTGATGCTCATAATGGCTTAAGCTTTGCATTACTTAATGTGGGTGAACTAAAGCGGGGGCTTGATGAATATGAATGGCGCTGGAAGAGCACAAAATATATTTCTAGCAAACGACATTTTTCACAGCCGCTGTGGGACGGTCAAAAAAGTCTGAAAAACAAAAAAATTCTTCTTTGGTGTGAGCAAGGAGTGGGGGACACAATAAACTGGGCCTCCTGTCTACCGCTTGTAACCTCTCAGGCCAAGCATTGTATTGTAGAATGCCAGGAGAAACTTGTTCCCTTGCTATCTCGATCATTTCCAAACGTTGAAGTTAAGCCAGAAAACAGAAGTCTAGATACTGAAAGAAATGACTTTGATTCCCCCCTGCCAATGGGCAGCCTCTACAGGAGTTTTGCTTCCGAAGTTTCACGGAAGGCCAAAGCAGACGCTTTTCTTTTTCCTGACCCAGTCAGAATTAATTTTTGGAGGAATCGACTGATTTCAATGGGAAAAGGTCCTTATGTTGGCATTAGCTGGAAAAGCGCCAATATGTCCGCGAAACGGCTACCGAACTACGCTTCCACGTCTGATTTGTCTCCTGTGCTTACGCTTCCAGGTGTCACTTTTATAAATCTACAATATGTAGATTTTGCAGATGATCTGAGTAAAATTCAAAATGAACTTGGGGTAACAGTACATCACTTTGATGATTTGGATCATTACAATGATTTACTTGAAGTGGCTGCGCTTTGTGCTGCACTTGATATTATTGTGTCAACCACGAGCGCAGTACCATTTATCTCGGCCGGTGTTGGAACGTTAACCAAATTTGCCAGTTGGAAGCAGAGTCCTTGGAGCAACAATCTATTTAACCCAGTTGGACCTTCGGTTGATAAATTTGAACGAAATACATGGCAGTCTTGGCACAATGTATTCCACTTGATTGCAGAAGATATCTTGAAACTGAGTGATGATTGGAGCCACCAATGAACAAGATTACAAAAATAGCTTTTGGATCTAAAAGCGAACATTTACCAAAAAAATCTCATAGAGCCCTTAATAAAGGATCTGCGGTAGCTAGCAATGTGATAGCTATGGTTCCAGTGAGGGCTGGTTCAACTCGTGTGCCAGATAAAAATATCCGACCTTTTGCGGATACAAACCTGTTACAACTTAAGCTGGAAATGTTAAAAAAAGTAGAGGGTATTGATCAAATAGTGGTGAGCACAGATTGCCGTATATCGGCCGATATAGCTCACAAGGAAGGAGCTACTGTACAGTGGCGAGATGAATATTACGCGGGCTCTGGTGTGACTAATGATGAGCATTGGCATCATATTGCGCAGACAACGCCTGGGAAAACCGTTTTTCTGGCACAAGTGACGAGCCCCTTGTTGAGAGTGAGTTCAATGCAGGCAGCCTTAAATTCTTTTTTGTGCTTAGATACACATGACAGTATTAACTCAGTATCTCCGGAGAAGAAATTTCTATGGCGGGATGGCACTCCAATAAATTACGAAATTGAAGTCACCCCAAAAAGCCAAGACTTACCGGATATAGTCTCACTGAACTTCGCAATTACCATAATTCAAAAGAAAATCATGACTGAACGAAAGAATGTGGTTGGCCATTCGCCAAAATTTTTTGAGTTGGATAAAATTGAGTCAGTGGATATCGACGATTTTATTGATTTTAAAATAGCAGAATTATTGTACCAACAACTAGGAATTGAGTGGCTGATGCAATGAAATCTAGCTGTTAAAGGGCTAGATGTTTATAAAAGGTTCTTTCATTTTTTATTTAAAAACATCACACTGGTGCTTTTATTCCGCGACTTTATGAGTATGGTGAGGGTCTGGAGTAAGTTAAAATAATTTACCTCCATAAATGCAAAGCATGTTTTTTAGTAAACTTGTGTTATGGGTAGCTAGTATTTTGTTATTATAAATTACTATTAAAATCGTGATTGGAAAATTTTTTCACCATTTATACTCGGATGCTATTAAAGGGATCTTAAATAAGTGAATTAATATGTGCCGCATTGAATTGCACACATGCAATATTTGTTATGAAGGGAAAAGGATTAAGTCAGAGACTAAATCTACCTGGTTAATTGAATTAATTTTCAATAACGTACTTTTAAAACCATACTCGAGCCCAAATACATTGTAATCAAGGTCTTTCGCCAATCGCAGGTACTCATCCGCGGTTCTATTTGATAATGACAATGTAAGCTGATTTAACTCAAACATCAAAATCGGTCGAAACGAACGCAGCGTATCCATGGCACCTTGTAAAACTGAGTATTCATAGCCTTCAACATCGATTTTTATGAAATCCAAGGAACGAACTTTAAAATCATTAACCCACTGATCTAATGTAATAAATTCAGCATCAAACTTCTTTCTCCCAAGCCCAAGAACGCTATAGAGGCGGATATCAGATTGATCGTTGTATCTTTCGTGCTGTTTAGCAGATGGAATGCTTAGTTGCTTCCACTCCTTGCAATTTGACATTCCAAAAGAATGAGCGTGCACGCTGCTGTTTAAATGTGGGTTGATTTCCAAATTTTTCTTTAAAAAATTGTAAATAAATGGCACAGGTTCGAAGCAGTGTATTTCTGCACCCTTAAATATACTTGCATAAGATAACGAAAATAGGCCGACATTAGCGCCAATATCAAGTATGGTTGGGTGTGGTGGAAGCTGTAATTTTTGCATCCAGCGAAACATTAGTGAAATGTCCTTCGGGTAGGTGTCAACGCCCGTGGCGTCGTTCAAGTGAATTAACTCCCCAAATAGGTGCTTTTCAATCATTTCATCTGTTCCTCAGTAGTCACGCTTGATTTACGCTCATCCCGGGGGCCAGGGGGCTTTTCAAAGGTTATTATCGACTGCTTAATTGCGCCCGATATAATAGTGAAACTTAACATGGACTTTTTTCTCCAGTTATTTTTTGAAATGAAATCCCCCAGACAGAAGCATTTTGGCATGGTGTAAAGATCAGAGTCTACCAGCCAAAGTGCTTTGGCGTTTTCGCATAAATGAAGCTGGTATGTTTTGTATTTTTCTATATTTTGCAACTGTTCGGCGCGCTACGTTTATACCAGTAGTCTTTAACGTTTCGACAATTTCATCGTCACTAATAGGATTTTGGGGTTTCTCATTTTCAATGATTTGTTTAATTTTGAACTTTACTGCGGCTGATGACTGAGAGCTGTTATCATCGTTCAACTGAAGACTAACACTGAAAAATGCCTTTAGTTCTAATGTTCCTTGCGGCGTCTCCATTAAAGAGCCTGTAGTCACCCTACTAATCGTACTCTCATGCATCTCTACTGCTTCGGCAACGTCTCGTAATACCATTGGCTGAAGGTAGTTTGGTCCCTTTTCGAGAAATTCTG
>JABGVR010000163.1 GCA_018645985.1 Hellea sp.
TACACGTAACCCTCCACTTATGTATGGAAATGTGGATTTCGAGGGGGGTGGGAATATTTTTCTTGAAATAACCGGTTTTGGTGTTGGAGAGATAAGTATTGGCACAAAAGTAAGTACCACTTTTCGTATTAAAGATATTGATAGCAAACGCGGTTTTCATAGATATTTTTGGAAAGCAGCTCCAGAAAAGTCAGGTCATCATGTCTAATGGTATAAGGGATAAAGTAGCCATTATTGGAATGGGATGCTCTAAATTTGGCGAGCGCTGGGACGCAAGTCCAGAAGACCTCGTAAACGAAGCATTCGAGGAAGCTATAAATGATGCAGGCATAAAGAAAAATGATATTGATGCTGCTTGGTTCGGTGTTTTTTATGAAGAGCAAAATGTTGGTAAATCAGCTTATCCTTTATCACAGTACCTAAGGCTACCAAATATCCCTGTTACTAGAGTTGAAAACCTTTGTGCTACTGGAACAGAGGCCCTCAGGGGTGCTGTATATGCAGTAGCAGCAGGGGCATGCGATATTGCATTAGCGATGGGATGTGAAAAACTTAAAGATACAGGATTCTCTGGTCTTCCCGAACGAACTAAAGGAACATTTGAGGACCTTTATCAACCAAACTTTACCCCCCCTGGTGCCTTTGCTCAGCTGGGTGCAAGTTATGCACACAAGCACGGTATAGATATGACTGATCTAAAACGCGCGATGGCACATGTTTCTTGGAAAAGCCATGAAAATGGCTTTAAAAACCCAAAAGCTCACCTACGTAAAAAACTTACTATGGAGGAAATTATTAGCTCTCCTGTAATAGCATACCCACTCGGTGTTTTAGATTGCTGCGGAGTATCCGATGGTGCATCTTGTGCTATTGTAGCAAAACCAGAAATTGCGAAATCTCTGGTTGGTGATAATTTTGTAACAGTCAAATCTCTGCAACTGTCACCCTCCAATGGAGTTGAAATGGGTCACGGGTCTTGGGATGGAGCTCATACTTTAACAACAAAGAAAGCAGCAGAAAATGCTTATAAAGAAGCAGGTATTTCAGACCCCTTAAATGATATAAGCTTAACAGAGGTTCACGACTGTTTCTCGATAACTGAATTAGTTTTAATGGAAGACTTAGGGTTATCAAAAAAGGGCCATGGCCCGAAAGATATTTTAGATGGAAAATTTGATGCAAATGGATTAATTCCATGTCAAATTGACGGTGGGTTAAAATGCTTTGGTCACCCAATAGGTGCATCTGGTTTAAGGATGAATTATGAAATATATTTACAACTTTTAGGACGAGCTAAAGACCGTCAGTTGAAAAATGTTAAGTTTGGACTAGCACATAACCTAGGCGGAATACCAAACAGAAATGTAGCAGCAATTTCTATACTTGGAATGAATTCTTAAATCGGAAAAATAATGATACTTAATGATACAAAATCTCCAATAAAACTTCAAGATTTCATAGGTATGAATCTTGAAGAATTATCCAAAGCTGAAACAGTGTATAAGTCGGACTTATTTAACTCAAAAACTGTGATTATTACAGGCGCTGGTAGCGGAATGGGTAGAGCAATGGCAGTTTTATTTGCACGCTTAGGAGCTAATGTAGTAATTTGTGGAAGAAAAGAAGAGCGGCTAAAGGAGACAGCTGAAGGGATCAAAAAGTACTGCAACAAAGAAATTGAATACACTCCTTTAAATATCCGCGACGCTGATGGAGTAGAAAAATTTATGTCAGATACTTTTTCCAGACATGGACATGTCGATATCCTAATAAATAGTGCAGGAGGTCAATTTTCTCAAGAAGCAATTGATTTCTCAAGAAAAGGATGGAATGCAGTCATAGATACTAATCTCAATGGAACATGGTGGATGATGCAAGAAGCTGCCAAGCTGTGGAGAAAAAATAAAGTTGCAGGCAACATAATAAATATAGTTGCTCATGTTCAAAGAGGAATGCCGCAATCAGCTCATAGCTGTGCAGCACGTGCTGGTGTTATTTACTTATCAAAAACAGTCTCAACAGAATGGGCTGAACATAACATACGTGTTAATTGCATAGCACCGGGAGCTATAAAAACAGAAGGAGTTACTCAGTACCCTGATGAAGCATTAAAAGAGTTCCACTTAGCTAATCCAATGAAAAAATTTGGTGAAGCTTGGGATATAGCGGAGTCTGCAGCTTATCTGGCTGCACCATCATCAAGGTTTGTAACAGGCGATGTTCTAACTGTTGATGGCGGTATGGCTCAATTCGGATGGGTTTGGCCAATGGGTAAGCCGGATTATTTTAAGAATTAACAATATTAAATTAAAATTTAATAATTGCACCTCCATCTACATTTAATCCAACTCCTGAAATAAATTGAGCTGCATCGGTCGCTAGAAATAATGCAGCAACGGCAACATCATGCGGTAAACCTAATCGGCCAACAGGTGTTTTATCTTCCCAATATTTTTTAAAAGCTGGGTCAGCGAAGAAAGGTGCCGATAGGGCTGTAACAATTGCACCCGGTTGAAGGTAGTTTGCGGTTATGCCGAACTGCCCTAAATCAACTGACATAGATTTAGTCATACCAGCTACCGCATGTTTAGATATACCATAAACAAATAAATCAGGGCCTCCAACATCAGACATAATTGATCCCAGATTAATTATACGACCTGCCCCACTTTTTTTCAAATATGGTAGAGCCGCACGTGAAATTTTGAACATTGACCCTACATTAAGGCCCATGACTTTATCCCAAAGCTCATCAGTTGTGGTTTCGAGAGAACTTGGCATCGCTATTCCCGCATTATTTACAAGTATATCAAGACCACCAAGAAAGCTTACAGCTTCTTCAATAATATTGTCAGATGCACCAGCCAGTGTAATATCTTGCTCAATTACGTAAGCATTTTCGAAACTTTTATAAATATCAGAAACATCTTTTCCAGGTAAATCTACAACTATTACTTTTGCGCCATTATCAAGAAAAGTTTTAGCAATAGCTTCACCAATGCCACTCGCGCCACCGGTTACGATGGCGCGTTTGTTTATTAATTGCAATTTCATTTAGTCGTTGAAGCCGAAGGTTGTTCCAACTTCAAGACCAAAATATCGCGGAGCTCCGTAGTTAGAGAACTGCCAGAGCGTAGCAACAGCCAAAGAGCCCGTTTTATAACGCCTATCAGTGAGGTTTTTACCAATTAATCTCACATAGTACTTATCATCAGCAGCGGTAAGTCTTATATCTGCATCGATAAGTGTACGAGCATCTAAGAAAGTGTCATATGCTGTTCCAACATCTGAATAGCCAGCAACAGACTCACTTTCATGGGTAATCCGACCATTGATTTTCATATTACCCCAATCTCCAACAGACGTTGAATAAGTGGCATCAAATCCTAACTGAACTTCAGGCACACGAGTGACTGGGCGTCCCGACAAATCAATATCATTTACACCATCAAAATCAGTATCAGCCTCGAAACGGTCATAATCAGCATCTGTAAATGCTGCCATGCCCCTAACTATTAAATTATCAGTTAGCGCAAAGGTTCCTTCAAGCTCAATGCCTTTAGATGTTAAATCTGCAGCATTAAAGAATAATGTTTCTTGGCCACCTGGAAAGCTCGCATTAAATGTGCGTTGCGCATCTGTGTAGTCAGCCTGAAAAACTGTTGCTGCTATGGTACCGCGGCCATCCGCAAAAGAGCCCTTCATACCCAACTCATAAGAATCTACAAACTCAGGAGACACTGGGCGAATTGCTGCAGCTGGTAATGGATTTAATACAGTTCCTGTTTGATCATTGTAACCACCAGAACGAAAACCTCGAGAATAACTTGCATAAACTAGGGTATCGTCATTAAGGTCATAGCCAATATTCATCCGATATGTTGGCTCACTCCACTTTTCTGAATCTGTCACAACACCAGTAGGGTAAGCGGCAAAGTCAATGCCATCTAATGGCGCATCTAACGTTGGGCTACCATCGAGTGCAATAATTGGAACACGGGGTCTACCTGTCCATGTCTTCTTCTCTTCTGTGACCCTTATACCTGCTGACAGATGTAAACGATCCGTAACATCCCATGTTCCATCTACGAAACCAGCAATAGCAGAGGCTTGCTGAGAGTTACACAACAACAATGCGTTCGCATTAAAAAAGCCAAAAGGAGCAGGGTTAGGACCTAAAGCACCAACGGCGCCAAAGATGTCCAAGAAACCAACAGTTTGGGCTACGCAAAAATCAACATCGCTATCTTGGTAAAATACACCTCCTACCAGATCAACGTCACCAACACTTCCTGTTAACCTGACTTCCTGTTGGAAAACCTCTCTATTATCATCCCGAGTTGCATCAAAAAGTGAAAACTCACTGACACCGCCGGTTAAAGGATTAGTAAATGAGGGGCCATTTGTTCCTACATAATTATTCGGGAGACGCGACTTAGACTTACGTAAGCCGGTCACTGTGTGTAATTCCCAATTGTCGTTAATTCGAAAATCACCATTCAGATAAAATCCATCTACGTCAACTCTGTGACCCTTCGACATATTTAGTAAGTTATCATCACGGTTATTTATACCCGCATAATCTAAGGGGTCTACTCCATCAGGAATGCCGGGAAATCCAAAATTAGGAAAAGCATATCCTGCCCCGGCTGGCGTATCATTTACCACAGGGACAGAGTCCCCTCTATCCCTAACCATTTCATAAGTTGCAATTAAGGAAACATTATCAGAAGGCTCCCATAATGCTTTTACTCGTCCTGAGAAAACATCATCACCACCAATTCGTTCATCACTTCCCGAACCAGATAGCCCAGCAGTACTAGCATCAATAAAACCTGGAATTGGACCAAACTGATAACCATTTTTGTAATAACCATCAGATTTAATATACATACCAGCGGCTCTTACCGCTAACTTGTCTTCAACAACCGGAATGTTAAGCGCTAATTTACCCTCTTTTGTTCCGAAGCTACCGACTTGAGCCTGAATCTCTGCATCCGCTTCATTCAAGCGAGGGCGTTTTGTTCTAACAGTTACTGCGCCTGCTGTAGTATTCTTACCGAATAAGGTTCCTTGTGGCCCCCGTAGAACTTCTATCTGTTCAACATCAAAAAGCTCTAAATCTTGAGTTTGAGCATCCACTACAACAAAGTCATCAATTATAACCCCAACTGGATTTTCTTTATAAACAATAATGGAA
>JABGVR010000164.1 GCA_018645985.1 Hellea sp.
ATTCTTTTTTCCTAAAAAAGGCCGTGCATTAAGCGTATTAATTGGGCCTTTCGGGAATAACCCGAAATTCCAACCCTTTGGCGTTCAAAAATTTCAATGGAACCCTCAAGCAATGCGCCTTGAACAAGCTTGGGTTAACACCAAAGTCAGTTCGCCTAATGGGGTGCCTTGGGTAAGCTTAGGTTCCAATCATGTCTATTTCATAGGTGCGCGAGACAATGAATGGACGCTTGAAGCGCTTGATTGGAACAAAGGACAATCTACCTTTCATTACATAATTGGCGATCAAAAATATAACAGCCTGTACTCTGGCATAAATATCGATGATGAAGGCCGGATTTTTTATGGCACTCTTTGGGGCTTTGCTCGCCTTAATTCCTGAGGAGAAAGCATTATGGCTCGACAGTTTATATAAGTCATCAAGTCTTAAAAAAGACGTACACGCCTTACACTTGAGGATTCCATACTGAGAAATTGAAATTTCTTGACTTTATTATGATAATTCAATTAGGACATGGAAATTTTATTCATCATTCGGAGGAATAAAATAGACCGAATGGGAGAAAAGTCATTTTTAAACATACTGGAAACAAACCACATTATTTTGATCAACTAAATCTATGTGAAGACATTCAAATAGCAATCAATCAATTAGAATTACTTTATGAAACTTCAACAGATAACCTTAACAAAGCTTTCTCCGTCTTTGCTAAAACGGGGAAAACATCTAAAAATGAACAAACACATTATCCCTACCTTCTTCTCCATCTACGTGAACGCAAAGTAGATGGAATAAATCCTTCAGGTTTTGTTAGTATTCGCGGGCCTGGCTGGTATGGAACATCAATTACTCATCCTAAAATTTTTAAAAATTACCTCACTGACCAATTAGGTCACATTGAGGCGTGTTATGAAGTTGAATACTATGTTGGTTTAAGCGACGAAGAAATTCCTGTAGCCTTTGCAATAGACCCATCAAATTTTGAAATTGATAAAAAACATTCGGGTTCTATAGGAGATTTCTTTTCCCTTCCCAACTTAAAAGCAATTCACGATGATTTAGCAGATGGTGCATTTGAGCAATCAAATGATAGCCCCCTTCCCCTTAGCTTGTTTCCTGCTTTGAGAACAGATTATTCCTTGCAGCGCCTAAAGCATTATACTGGCACCTCTCCATCTCATTTTCAAAAATTTGTTATCTTCACTAACTACCAACGTTATGTTGACGAATTCATCGAGCATGCAAAATCAGTTATTGGTAAGGGTATTTACAAGGGGTTTTCAAGTCCAGGTGTGGGACTTGTAAATTCAGCTCATGATTATAATCCTCCAGATGATCTCAAGCTTCCTCAAATGCCTGCATATCATCTTATAGGTGATAATAATGAAGGTATTACAATCATTAATATCGGTGTTGGCCCATCTAATGCGAAAACAATTACAGATCATATCGCTGTATTAAGGTCACATTGCTGGTTAATGCTTGGACATTGTGGAGGTTTACGTAATACTCAAACCCTTGGAGACTTTGTACTTGCGCATGCTTATTTAAGGGATGACCAAATCTTAGACGAAGTCTTACCACCAACAATACCTTTACCAACAATAGCTGAGGTTCAAATTGCCTTAACAGAGGCCATAGGTAAAGTAATGAAACTTTCTGGGTTTGAAATGAAACAGCATGTGCGGACGGGTACTGTGGTTACTACCGACGATAGAAACTGGGAGATGCGTTATTCTAGCTTACGAAAAAGGCTGAACCAATCGCGTGCAATTGCTATTGATATGGAAAGCGCAACAATTGCAGCAAATGGATACCGTTACAGAGTTCCTTATGGAACACTATTATGTGTATCGGATAGGCCATTGCATGGTGAAATTAAGCTTCCGGGCACTGCAGAAGAATTTTACAGAAGCCGTATTTCTCAACATCTCAATATTGGTCTAGAGGCAATGTCAATAATGAAACAAGCTGCTCAAACTGGCACTCTACATTCACGCAAACTAAGAAGTTTGGATGACCCAGTTTTTCGTTAGAAGTTCTATGAAAAACTATCAGAAGAAGCTAATAGATAAGAGCAATATCTATAGATAAATAAATGCAGGTAAACATTATGGAAAACTTTTCACCCATTTCAGCGACAATAGGCGGTGCAATGATTGGATTTTCTGCAGTATGGCTTATGTTAAGTGTGGGCCGGATAGCAGGTATTAGCGGAATACTTGGCGGTATCATAAAAGGAAGAGAAAATGATAAAGCTTGGAGGTTTTCTTTTTTTATAGGACTAATGATTGGACCTCAATTCATTGCAATAATCAATCCGTCAATATTAATGATAGAATTTCCAGTAGAAGGACCATTTCTAATAATAGGAGCAATTCTTGTCGGAATAGGAACTCAACTTGGTAATGGGTGCACAAGTGGACATGGTGTTTGCGGAAATGCATTATTATCACGACGCTCTATTCTTGCAACATTAACCTTTATGACAACGGGTATAATAACTGTCTTATTAATAAAAGTCATTGGTGGAGTATAATATGAAAATTTCAATCTCATGTCTTTTAGCAGGAGTTTTGTTTGGCTGTGGCCTTACAGTTTCGCAGATGATTAACCCCGCAAAAGTAATATCATTTTTAGATATTTCTGGTAATTGGGACCCAAGTTTAGCTTTTGTCATGGGAGCTGCACTAACCATTACTTTTATAGGTTATCGCACTGTTTTAAAGAGAAAAATACCTTTATTAGTTGATAAATTTCAGCTTCCTTCTCGTAGTGATGCAGATGCTAAACTAATATTTGGTGCTTCAATATTTGGGATTGGTTGGGGCATTGCTGGTTTGTGTCCGGGACCAGCCATTGCGAGCATTAGCTTTGGTGGAAACAACTCTATAATTTTCGTCGTAACTATGACGATTACTATATTTATATACAGATATATTCTATACATATTCCAAACATGTTAAAATTATATGGATATATGCACATTGCAAAAGAAATGGTGTCGGGCCAGACCTCAAGTTATGCTTGACTTTTCCAATGCTAACCTCATTCTACAGCTGCGAAGGTGTGGAGACATAAATCAACAAACACTTGTAAATGACAATGCTTTTGATGCCTTCTCAAGACTACGGAGAAATTGCCTCAGACCAACAATTGCTGTAAAATACAACACAAAAGGCTTAGCAAATAAATGCTCCCCGATTCTGGTTTTTGGACTATGTTTCAGAGCAGGCCATCAAGTACCCTATTC
>JABGVR010000165.1 GCA_018645985.1 Hellea sp.
AATACCGTTTAAAATCTCAGGGTTTCCAAATTGAAATTGCAAAGAAAAATTTACTTCCGCGTTTCACGTTAGATGGTAGTGGTTCGTTAGCTTCGCGTAACATGAGTGATTTTTTCGAAATTGATGCATTGGTGGCATCTTTGGCTGGGGGTATATCAGCTCCTGTATTTCAAGGAGGCCGGCTTAAAGCCAATCTCGAACAGCAAAAAGTATTAATGAAGTCTCAATTAGAGTCATATGCGGGGTTGATTTTAAATGCATACCTCGAAGTTGAGAATGCGATCGGTAGTGAGAAAAGGTTACGTGAGCAAGAAAAAGCACTACGAATTTCGCTAAATGAAGCTCAGAAAGCTGAAAGCCGATTAGAACTTCGTTATACTGAAGGTTTGGCTACAATACTACAACTTTTGGACGCACAATCACGAAGCTTAACTGCCGAAGGGCAGCTGATTAGTTCAAGAAAAGAAAGACTTTCTAACAGAGTGAGGCTACATGTAGCTCTTGGGGGAGGAGTAGAATTACTTAAATTGTCCCATAGCAGAGATGCGCAAGCCTTCGAGTTAGAAAAGAAAGAATAATTATGACGGCAGAGTATAATACTATAAAACCACCAAAAGCCGGTTTTTTGAAAAGATCCTTAATCTATACCCTTCCTTTTCTGTGTATAATTGGATTTATATTTTTGGGATCTATTATAATTAAGTTAAATAATAAACCTGAAGAAAAAAAGAGAGCCTTTAACACTTTAGCAGTTCTTGCTGATTACGCAGTTTTAGACGATGTACAGCTAAGTGTAAAAACCCAAGGTGAAGCACGGCCGCAAACCGAAATTGACTTGGTTCCTGAAATTGGTGGAAAAATTGTTTATGTTTCCCCAAACTTTATTGAAGGCGGTATTATCAAAAAAGGGGAAGTACTTTTAAGGATTGAAGATGCTGATTATAAAGTATCTGTTATAAGAGCCCAAGCTCAGGTCGCTCAAGCAGAACAGTCTGTTATACGCGAAAAGGCTGAAGGTGAGATTGCTAAACAAGATTATCAAGAACTAGGAATAGGCGAGGCTAGCCCATTGGCATTGCGTTTACCTCAGCAGGCCCAAGCACTTGCTTCTTTGCAAGCTGCTGAAGCTGAGCTTGCTGCAGCTAATCTGCAATTGAAACGTACTGAGGTCCGATCCCCCTTTACGGGCCGTGTCAAATCAAAAAACTCGGACATTGGACAATACGTATCCCCTGGACGCACTTTGGGCCGTATCTTTTCAACGGGTATAGTCGAAGTACGATTACCACTGAGTGATAGAGATTTGTCTAAGCTAGACCTTCCTGTTGCTTACGTTTCAAAAAATAGAGCTTCGGCTATCGGTGTTAAATTGAGCGCTGTTATAGCTGGTGAGCGTAGATATTGGAATGGTAAGATAATGCGTACAGCTAGTACATACGATACGCAAACGCGTGCTTTATTTGCTATCGCTGAAGTGGTTGACCCTTATGGATTAGGATCCTCCGAGAACGGCTACCCTATGGCGCCAGGATTATTTGTGGATGCTGAAATTGCTGGAAAAGTTTATCAGGAAGTAATTGTTTTACCTCGAGATGGATTAAGACCTGATAATGAAGTGTATGTCGTTAATGAGAAAGGTAAGACTGATATTCGCAAAGTTGACGTTCTTGATTCTGACAGTGAGAGAGCATTACTATTGAGTGGCATTGAAGCAGGAGAGTTGGTGGTTCTTTCACCAATGGAAAAATCAAGAGTGTCAATGACACTGCGTGCTTTGGATGTAAATAACCCTGATACCATTTTAGTAGACCCTCCCAAGCCTGATTGGATGAAAAAACTTGAAGGCAATAAAGAAGGTAGGGATAAGGACTCCGTCTCTACAAAAAAAAATAAGAAAAAGTCATAGTCGATAAGGAAAAATACTTATGAAATCTTTGATAAGTTGGTTTGTAAAAAATCCTGTAGCTTCAAATTTAATGATGTTCACAATGTTTGCGGCCGGAGTATTTGGTTATAGTAATTTGGACAGGGAATTTATTCCAAAAGTAACTATTAATGGCATGACGGTATCATCAGGTTGGCCAGGAGCTTCCCCAAGAGATGTTGAAGAGCAAATAGTCACCCGTATTGAGGAGTCAATTGATGGTCTGGACGGAATAGACTATATTGAGTCCACTGCTCGCGAGGGAAGCTATAATGTCAATGTGCGAACTAAACTGGGTGTAGATTACAATAAACTATTAGATGAAGTGCAGTCCCGAATTGACGGAATACAAAACTTACCACCTAATGCTTACAGACCTCAGGTTTTTAGATGGGATGCTCGCGAAGATACGTTTTATTTTGCCCTGCATGGAAATGTCGATAGGTTAACATTACAGCGTGCTGCCACTGACCTGCGTTTTGAAGTGACAAAACTTCCTGGCTTGCAATTAACCAAACAGATGACAAAAATTGATGAACAAGTTACCATTGAAATCTCTGAAGACGCTCTACGTCAATATAACCTAACATTTTCTGAGGTCTCCAACGCTATTGGGGGGTCATCTGTAAACTTATCAGCAGGAACAGTTGAGACCGCCGCAGGTAAGCTGCAATTAAGAGCACGGTCTTTGGCGGATAATGCAGAAGACTTTAGAAACATTATAGTTCGTCAAACCCCTGATGGAGGCGCCATTCGTATTCGTGATATAGCTCAGGTAATAGACGGTTTTGACACGGCAAAATTTTCGGCAAAATTTAATGGAGAAAACGCTGCTATTTTTCAGGTTGCATCACCAGATAATACGAATGTTTCTTTGGCAGGAAAATCAATTCGAAAATTTGAAGAAGAAATTAACGCAAAACTGCCGCCTGACCTTACCTTCTCAATATGGTTTGATGGTTCAGAAATGTTTGACAGCAGAATGGAGCTTATAGGTAGTAACGCAATATCAGGCATGATTTTAGTTCTCATTATTTTAATGTTATTTTTAAGACCTGCTGTAGCGATATGGGTTACAGCAGGAATTGCTGCAGCATTTATGGGTGCGATTGCTATAGCTCCTTACATTGGCATAACATTAAACATGATATCACTGTTTGCCTTCTTACTTGTCATTGGGATTGTTGTTGATGATGCAATTGTTGTTGGGGAGAGCACACATTTTCATGTAGAGAATGGAATATCAGGGAACCGAGGTGCTATCGCGGGGGCCAATATGGTCGTTAAGCCCGTGTTCTTTGCTGTGGTAACGACTATATTGATGTTCATCCCATTTTTGCTGATGACAGGGCCAATTCAAGCAATGCTTGGCCAGATAAGTTTAGTAGTAATCGCAGTATTAATTTTCTCGCTTGTTGAGGCCTTTTTTATACTTCCGAGTCATCTAAGGCATTTGAAACCACTTGATACCAATAATTCAGGAAAATTGATGCGCTTACAGGCAAAAATTGCTAACAGCCTTGTTGTATTTGCCAAAAATACATTCCGCCCAGTAATTGCTGCTCTTATAAAATTCCGCTATATAACACTTTCCGTTTTCGTTGGCTTATTTGCAATGTCTATTATGTTACTTCAGGCCGGAGTAGCGCCGACTGCTTTTATACCTGAAGTTGAAGGCGATATGATTGAATTCAATGCAAGATTTCCTGAGGGAACAAATTTTGAAAGAAGAGAGCAAGTTAGAAAGCAAGTTTCTGCTGGCGTGAAGGAGCTTAATAGAAATTCTAAAAAGGAATTTAATGTCGACACAGATATTATAGCAAGGGCTGGCACCGTTACAGAGAATCGCGGAGTTCAAGGTTTCTTTTCACTCTCAGACCCCGCAGATCGGCCTGAAATATCTAGTAAAGATGTGGCTGATAAGCTTGAACAATATGTTGGCGAAATACCGGATGCTTACAGAGTAAAGTACGGTGTTGATTATGGCCCTGGGGGGCAAAATGGTGGTGGTTTGTACTACGCTGTTGCATCAGCAGACCCAGACGCCTTAAAGGCCGCTATTTTGGACTTAAAGGCTGAGATTGAAAGTTTTAGTTCTGTATCAGGAGCATGGGATGGTTTGGAAAGCTCAGCGCGTGAAATAAGATTTACATTAAAACCTGGCGCAGAAACACTTGGTATAAAACTAACAGATGTAACACGTCAGGTAAGAGAGGCATTTTACGGGAAAGAAGTACAGCGCTTGCCTAGAAACGGTGAGGACGTACGAGTTATGGTGCGATATCCAGAGGAAGCGCGAGAATCCATAGATAGCTTGCAGCAGTTAAGAATAAGATCTGCTAAAGGTGTGGATGTGCCTTTATTTTCAGTGGCCAATATATCATTCGAAGAGGGAATAACCCGAATACAACGCCGTGATAGGAAACGTGTGGAGTATACAGGTGCTAGGATACGCGGTGATCAAACTGAGGTTCAAAAAATAAGTAAAGATATAAAAGAGAATTTTTTACCTGAATGGGAAATGCGTCACCCAAAAGCTACTAGAATTGAAGTAGGCCAGGATGAAATTGAACTCAATTTTATTGAAGAAATTAAATTATCTATGATTGCCATTTTATTTATGATGTATGGTTTACTAGCGATTGCATTTAAATCGTATGCGCAGCCATTATTGATAATGATTGCAATACCCTTTGCGCTTGTGGGTATGATATTTGGTAATATAGTAACTGGCGTACCTTTTGGGATGATGTCGTTATTTGGATTTTTTGCTGCATCCGGTGTTGCGGTAAACGATAACCTTGTTTTAATTGATTACGTAAACCGACTAAGAGCTAAGGGTGTAGGAGCTTATCAAGCTTTACTGGATGCTTGCGTGGCACGTTTTCGTCCTATCCTGCTAACATCAGTTACAACATTTGTTGGAATTATGCCGATACTTTTTGAAACATCGGCTCAAGCTGAATTTTTAAAGCCTATGGTAGTAGCTCTTGCTTTTGGGGTTTTATTTGACTTCTTTCTTACATTAATGTTGGTTCCAGCGATGTATGGAATTGGTGTAGATATTTCACGTTTTTTTAAGGGTATAATTAAACGTGAAAAACAACTTCCACTAGGTTCAACATACAATCCAGAAATTGCTTTAGCTCTAGATGACATGGAAATTGGTTAAACGCTTCAAACAGAATGAATTTTAAAAGGAAATGAAAATGAAAATATCACGACTAATTGCTCCAAGCATGTTTGCTTTAACCATGAGTTTGGCTGCTTGTAATAATGTTTCCAACCTTAATGAAACGAATACTCCAGCCCTAGGTGCTTATGGTATTGCTACTGAAAATATGGACCTTACGATAAAGCCGGGAGATAATTTTTTCAAATATGTAAATGGTACCTGGCTTGCAAATACTGAAATACCTGCCGATAAGTCCACTTATGGTGGTTTTTCAATATTAGCTGATCGTTCTGAGGAACGTGTTCGCAAGATAATTGAGGAAGCTTCGGCGGTAAAAGCAAAAGTAGGAACAGATGAACAAAAAATAGGAGATTTTTTTGCAGCTTTTATGGACGTAGAAGCTATTGAGGAGGCTGGCCTTTCTCCTGTTCTAGCTGACTTGGAAATTATAAAATCAACCACTGATCATGAGGGTATATTTAGACTCATGTCCGATCCATCATTAGGCTTGAGTTCAGTAGTTTCACCTTTCATTGGTGTAGATCTCAAAGACGTTGATAACTATATTGTGTATCTTACTCAATCTGGCCTTGGGATGCCTAACCGTGATTACTATCTAGATGAAGATACTAAATCGCAGGAAATACGAGCTGCTTACAAAAAATACCTAACCTCATTGATTGAAGTGATCTCTCAAGAAAATGTTGCCAATCGTGTAAACGCGTTGATAGAGTTTGAAACAAAGATTGCTCGGTATCACTGGACCCCAACTGAAAGACGGGACCGAACAAAAACATATAACAAACGAAGTCTTCAGGAGCTTAAAAATGCTGCACCTGGATTGCCGTGGGATGCTATGTTGGACCAAGCAGGACTGGAGGGACAAGTAAGCTTTGTTGTTAGAGAAACTGATGCGATAGAGGGAACAGCAGAAGTATTTGAAGAAACAGATTTAAATATTCTTCAAGATTATTTATTGGTTAATTATTTGGGCGGCAAATCATCTTATTTACCTAAATCGATAGATGAAGCCAGTTTTGAGTTTTATGGTAAGGCACTCAGGGGAACTGAAGTCCAGCGAGAAAGATGGAAACGTGGCGTAAGTCAAATTGACTCATTTATGGGTGAAATGGTGGGTAAAGTTTATGTCGAGAAACATTTTCCTCAGAAATCCAAAGATGAGATGGATAAGCTAATAGAAAATTTAAGAGCAGCTTTTAAAGATGGAATTGATAATCTCGAGTGGATGGATGATAAAACTAAAGTAGAAGCCCAAGACAAACTAGCTAAGTTTAATCCTAAAATTGGTTATCCTGACGAGTGGACTGATTACACTGATTTGTCAGTCGACCGTTCTGACTTAATTGGAACAGTTAAATCCGCTTATAAGTGGTCCTGGAATAATGAAATTAAAAAGTTAGGAGGGCCAATAGATAGAAATGAGTGGGGTATGAATCCTCAAACAGTTAATGCTTATTACCGTCCTGATTTAAATGAGATAGTTTTTCCAGCTGGTATATTGCAGGCACCTTTTTTTGACGCCGCAGCAGACTCTGCTGTCAACTACGGCGGGATAGGTGCTGTAATTGGTCATGAAATGGGCCATGGTTTTGATGACCAAGGAAGAAAAACAGACGGAGATGGACAGCAAAGAGACTGGTGGACCGAAAAGGATGGAGAGGCGTTTGAGGCTAGGTCAATGGCATTAGTATCTCAGTATAATTCGTTCGAGCCATTGCCAGGAGAGTTTGTGAATGGCCAATTTACCTTAGGAGAAAATATTGGGGACCTCACAGGTCTTACTATGGGATATGCTGCTTATAAGAAGTCATTAAATGGCGAAGAAGCCCCGGTTATTGATGGAATGACAGGTGACCAACGATTCTTTTTGTCATATGGGCAAATTTGGCAAAGAAAATTTAGAGAAGAAGCACTCAGAAATAGATTAAAGTCAGACCCTCATAGCCCTGGAGAGTATAGAGCAAATGGTATTGTCAGGAATTTTGATAAATGGTATGAAGCATTTAATGTGCAGCCAGGCGATGCACTTTATCTAGCACCTGAAAAACGGGTAAAAATTTGGTAGTCTATATTGGCCCCGCATTATCGGGGCCATTTTTGTTTGGAGATAACTAATAAATAGGAACTCTATAGTATGGAGGACATTAAGAAATTAGATAATTTAATTACTCAGATTTCGCACGAGTTTCGTACGCCTTTAAACTCCATAATTGGGTTTTCAGATATGATTAAATCTGAAACACAAGGCCCTCTACCTGAGAAATATAGAGCATATGCCCACGCTATCCACGAAAGCGGTTTGTTTATGCTAGATCTAATAAGTGAGATTTTGAACCCATTTAATGTTGATGCAATTAAAACAAGTTATAAACCTGAAAAATTTGATGCAATCCGGGTTATTTTAGATGTTGTAAACATACTAGAACCTCTGGCTATTGAAAATAAAGTCACTATTTGTAAGCAAATTGACGATATTGTGCTTCCAGTTTTTTTAAACAAAATTAGCTTAAAACAAATATTATTCAACCTTATTTCAAACGCTATAAAGTTCTCGAATAGAGACGAGAATATATATATTTCCGCATACATTGAAAATTGTAGCCTTGTGGTTTCATTTCAAAATTCTTGTGAGGAAACTACAAATAAAGATTTTGAAACAGAAAATACGGGGCTAGGCTTGTTTATTGTTCAGTCTTTATTAGAACAACAATCTGGTTCATTAAAAATAGAAAATAAAAAAATTACAGGTACTGTTACTGTTGTAACTATAAGTTTGCCATTCACAATGTAGCCTTGATCAGAATCCACTAGTCCATAACATTAGTGTTTTTTTAAGTAATTAAGGGGTTTGATTTATGCAAAAGTTAAAAACTAAAATTTGGGTGTCTGCACTTTTGAAGCGCGTCGAAATAGGTGGGTCTTTTTCTGCTATTTTGAAAAAAGGTGATGCCGATGCTGGCGTATGCTTAATTAAAGTTTGTGATCATGAGGGTAATTGCACTTTATATAAGCAAATAAGAAATATTATGGGTGAAATAGCTTGGCTTCCTAAAGGCCCTTTAAAAGAATGTGTTATCGATGAAGACCTGGAAAAAAGAGTTCGTCAAGACCCGGATTTATGGGTTGTTGAAATAATTGATAAAAAAAGATATCATTATTTAACGGAACCTATTGAAAAATAGTTATCCTTATTTAACTTAGATAGTAGTCTTCCGCTTAATAGTATTGAAGCTAATGCTAGACCAGCCATCAGTCCATACCAAACACCCTTGGGCCCAACGTCAGTTTTTAGAGCTAAAATGTATGCAATTGGAAAGCCAAAAAGCCAATAGCTAATACCTGTTAATAACATAGGCCAATTGACATCTTTTAAACCCCTTAATAATTGATTAGCGGCAACTTGAATAGAGTCAAAGAGCATAAAACCCGTAGCAATAGGTAAAAAGCCAATAACTAGATTAATGACATTGCTATTAACCTCTTTTTTAAGATCAAGAAATAGTGAGGCTGTTATTTCAGGATATAGAGAAACTGGTATTGCTATTATCATTATAGCACATATGCAGGCAATAACTGTTGTACTCGCGGCTCTCTTGGCAGCCTCATTGTCTCTTGCCCCAGCCGCCAACCCTATTCGCACAGCTCCGGCCATAGACATCCCATATGGCAACATAAATGCCAAAGAAGCAATATTTAGCGTTACTTGATAAGCGGCAGCTTCCATAACCCCTATTAGACCCATAATAATAATTGCAACATTAAAAAGCATACCCTCAAAAAGTGTTGTTATGCTTATTGGTCCACCTAGTCTTAGTATCTCATTTAATTGAGTAAATTTTATAGAAAAGAAGTTTTGAAATATTTGAAATTTATGAGTGCGTTTGTCTTTGCTTATATAATACAAAAATATAAAAAAACCTATGCAGTATGACAGCGATGATGCAATACCAGCTCCCATGAGCTCTAACCTTGGCACCCCAAAATTACCAAATATGAATATGTAATTCAAAATAACGTTTAAAGCTGTGCACAAGCCAACTAATAGTAAGGGTATAAAAGTTTTTTCAAGAGCTGCTAGAAAGTTCCTTAAAACCATAACTGCCAAAGCAAACGGCAGACCAAAAGCGAGGACAAAAACATATTTTCCAGCTTTCGCCGATATGACTGGATCTTGACCTAAAAAGGTTAGTATATTTTCAGTAAATAAAGTAATGAATATAAAAATGGGTGCAATTAAGAATATAACCCAAATAGCCATTCGAACATAATGTCGTGTTTTTTGTAAATCGTCTTTATTTTTACCAAGAGTTTGAGATATTAGGGGGGTTACGGCCATAACTGGTCCAGAGAATAGCATCCAAAATCCAAAATATATTACTAAACCAAGACCCGCAGCTGCTAAATCTTCAGGACCAATGCGGCCTATCATTACTGTATCAATAAAAAATATAAAAAATTGAATAAACTGAGCAAGCGCCATAGGAACTCCTATGCGTAACAAAGAAAGCATTTCTCCCGTCCAAGTTTTTGGCATTTGAGTAACATGCATTATCTTAGTGTCTTTCAAGCTTATTCAGTTCTAAAGTCATTCATGAGGTACAATATTTCAGAAGTTCAAATATATTAGTAATGTCACAGAATTGTCATATTTTTTTTTTAAAAATGTCATAGAAGCGTAATAGATATCAATCAATAGCTCTTTGGGTTTAATTCTAGAACATTGTATATAAACGACTCCATTATAGGGAAACCATCTAATGCTTACACCGAAAAATGAAATGCCATTGTCCCCGAATTTGTTACCTAAAGATGAGATTGTAAAATTTTTATTAGCTTTGGGTTTTTTAGTGGGGGTATATCTTTTTGTAACACTTACCGGAATAGCTGATATTCCAAATTCATCTAGTAGAATATTTTTAATTATTTCAGCGGTTGTAGGTGCCTATATGGCACTTAATATAGGTGCCAATGATGTTGCTAACAACATAGGCCCTGCAGTTGGTTCTGGCGCACTAACACTATCCGCTGCCATTTTCCTGGCATTTATATTTGAAAGCTCTGGCGCCTTAATAGCCGGTGGAGATGTGGTTAAAACTATAAAAAAAGGTATAATAGATCCATCATTAATACCCGATGCTCAATCATTTGTTTGGGCTATGTTGGCAGCACTTTTAGCTGCGGCTGTTTGGTTAAATATTGCAACAGCTTCTGGAGCTCCAGTGTCAACTACGCATTCTATCGTGGGCGGTGTCCTTGGAGCAGGCATAGCCGCAGGTGGTTGGGGTATTGCAGATTGGGTTAAAGTTCAACAGATAGTGGCTAGTTGGGTAATTTCCCCAGCAATGGGTGGCTTAATAGCGGCGGGATTTCTTTAT
>JABGVR010000024.1 GCA_018645985.1 Hellea sp.
GTATTTGGAGGCAAAAAAACTACACGCTGAAGAAGGCTTAAGGTGCCGGCGCCTGAGATTTCAGTATAAGAGACTTTTATCTGCACTAAAAAAGTCGAATGATGCCATATCTTTATATCTAGGAAAAGAAGAATACTCAAACAAGGAGCTTGACAATATACGGTCAGAGAACAAGGTGCTGCTTGGTCATGCTGTTAGACTAAGAGAGGCGCTTAATTTGGGTTTTGAAAGTGTGCCGGATTTGATGGAGAGTCTGGATAGAAGCTTGCGCGATCTCAATGCGCGACTAGATTACAGTTTAAACATCAATTTTAACGGCAGAGAATCTGTTGGAGATGATCCTGAAAATTTATCTGATGTTACCTACGGAGATAACAACATTCATGCAAAGGATGGGCGGACACACGGCACTCACGTTTCTGGGATTATAGCTGCTCAAAGAAACAATGGTGTGGGGATGAATGGCGTTGCAAATAATGTAGAAATAATGGGCTTACGCTGCGTGCCCAGGGGGGACGAGTATGACAAAGACATAGCCTTAGCTGTTTATTATGCTGTTGACAATGGAGCAAAAGTTATTAATATGAGTTTTGGAAAAGGATTTTCTCCTCACAGTAAATGGGTAAGAGATGCGATTGTCTACGCAGCTGATGGGGACGTTTTAATAGTGGCCGCGGCTGGAAACGATGCGACAGACACTGATGTAGTGAGCTACTTCCCGAATGACCAAGTTGAACTTGGAGAAGAAGTTTCAGATAATTTCATTAAGGTAGGGGCTACGGGTTCAAACTATGGCTCATCTATTTTGGCGGAATATTCTAATTATGGCAAAAACACAGTAGACGTGTTTGCTCCAGGATCTCAAATATACTCAACCTACCCAAAACAAACTTATGAGTATGCACAAGGAACCTCTATGGCATCACCATTAGTTGCTGGAGTAGCAGCTTTAATTTTCTCGCAGTATCCAAAATTGGGAGCTGCACAAGTGAAAGAAATACTTATGAACTCAGGTTTGGTTATTAACAAAAAAGTATCTTTAGAAAATGGCAACATCGTTCCTTTTGATAGTTTGTCCAAATCTGGAAAGCTGATAAACGCCTATAACGCTTTTATAATGGCGTCAAAAACATCTAAAAAGTAATCTCTATTATGAACACAAAAACCTACCTGCTTTTCTTATTAACCAGTTTTTTAGGGTTAAGTGCACAGAATAATTTTGAATACTGGCAACAACATGTTGATTATACAATGGATGTTACAATGGATGTGTCATCAAGCGCTTATAGCGGAACACAGCAGCTTGTCTACTCCAATAATTCACCAGAAGACCTCAATGTTGTGTTTTACCACTTATATTATAATGCGTTTCAGCCTGGAAGCGAAATGGATGTTCGGTCCATTACAATCTCTGACCCCGACTCTAGGGTCGACGACCGTATTGGTAGGCTTAAGAAAGAAGACTATGGGTTTATGAATGTTTTAAGCTTAAATCAAAACAATGTCCCTGTTGATTTTAGTGTTGCGGGAACAATATTAGAGGTTCAGTTGAACGCTCCTATAAAATCTGGAGAATCAGCTGTGTTTGATATGATTTTTGAAGGACAGGTGCCGCCAGTTATTCGAAGAGCGGGTAAAAATAGTGAAGAAAATGTTGCGCTGTCAATGGCGCAATGGTACCCGAAAATGGCTGAATATGATTTTGAAGGATGGCATGCTGACCCCTACATAAGCAGGGAGTTTCATGGTGTTTGGGGCGATTTTGACATAAAGCTAACCATTGATAAAAATTACACGGTTGGCGGCACGGGCTATCTTCAAAACCCTGATGAGGTCGGTCACGGATACGGACAACAAATAAGCAACAAACAAACAAATGTCCTAACGTGGCACTTTATCGCTCCCAACGTGCATGACTTCACGTGGGCTGCCGATCCTGACTTTACCCACGACACCTTGCAGGTTCCAAGCGGACCTCTTTTACATTTTCTATACAAAACCTCTTTAAATGAAAAGTATAAGAAAAACTGGAAGGCGCTACAACCTATGGCAAGTGAAATAATCCAGCACTACAGTAATACGGTTGGAAAGTATCCTTATAAGCAATACTCAATTATTCAAGGAGGAGACGGAGGAATGGAGTATGGGATGTGCACATTAATTACGGGCGAAAGGCCATTTAAGAGTTTGGTGGGAGTAACTGCACATGAAATTGGGCACACCTGGTTTCAATTTTTACTAGCTTCAAACGAGAGTAGACACCCCTGGTTAGACGAAGGGTTTGCTGAATATACCTGCACCTTTATTGAAAATGACCTTCTAGGAAAAGAAACTAATGACCCTCTCAGGAATAGTTACAATCGCTATATTAGCCTCGCTTTGAGCGGGAAAGAGCAACCGATGAGTACGCACGCCGATCGCTACATGTACAATAGCTCTTACAGCACATCTGCTTACAGAAAAGGAGCGCTTCTATTGGCTCAATTAAAA
>JABGVR010000166.1 GCA_018645985.1 Hellea sp.
ATCCATTAAATTTTCCTATTACAAATCAAAATTTAAATGCATTTAAATCTGTCAGGTGTATTGGTTTGGTTGATTAGTTATTTAAAATCGAAGATAAACGGGAATTAATAGGCTAACTTTGTTGAATATTGTTATCTTGGGTATGTTAATTAGCAGGCGAAAACTTATGAAAAATTCATTCTTATGACTGTAGGCAGAGTCCTAAAATATATTGATGAATCGCTTTTAGTTTCTAAGGTTTTTGTAAATCGCAAAATGGCCGCAATGCTAGCTCTTGGTTTTAGTGCGGGCTTACCTATTTTATTAGTCTATACTGTTTTATCAGCATGGCTGCGAGAGTCAGGTGCAAGTAGGTCGACAATTGGTTTTTTTGTAGTTGTTGGTTTTGCGTATTCTTTAAAATTCATTTGGGCACCTTTAGTAGACCGTATGAAAATTCCGGGCTTTTCCAAATTGCTTGGCAACAGAAGGGCTTGGATATTATTTTCGACACTAGGCACCACACTAGCCATTCTTTCTATGTCCTTTCAGGACCCCTCAAAAGATTTGGTAAGTGTAGCCTTTTGTGCAGTTTTAATAGCATTTTCATCTGCAACTTTAGATATTTGTGTGGATGCTTGGCGGGTAGATATCTCTAAAAATGAGGAGCAAGCTGCAATGTCAGCTGTTTATCAATTGGGGTATCGTTTTGGTATGGTTTCAGCTATTTCTGGCGGACTATTTCTTGCCGATGTTGGTGGTTATCAGCTAACTTACATTGGGTTAGCATTTCTAGCTTTTTTGGGTAGCTCGACACCTCTTTGGGCGGCGGAACCTCATAAAAAAAATGAAAGTATGAATGAAAATAAAATAGAAGTTTTTAACTGCTTACTTAAGGGGTCACTTACTTTATTAATCATATCCGCGTTGCTTTATTTGGGTATAAAAGATGGGGGGTATTTCAGATATATTGGTAGCAACCTATTCATTATATACGAAGATATTTTTTCTTTCCTACCTGCTGGTACCGGCAAGAGTATCGCTTTTTTTATTTTAATGATTTTTTCACTTTTGCCATTTGCGGGAACAATATTTTTTCTTACATTGGGCCGCAGTTACTTAAAAAGAGATGAAATATATAATGTTCCAATAATTGGAGATTTGGCAGACTTGGTAAAGCGGACAGGATGGATGGCCTTATTGGTTTTTGCTATAGTGGTCTCTTATAGAATAAGCGACACAACAATGGGTGTTATGGCAATGCCATTATACATAGACCTTGGTTATTCTAAAACTGTAATAGGCGGAGTTAAGGGAGTTTTTGGTATTTCCATGCTGATTTTCGGAGCTTTTGCCGGTAGCTGGTCGGTAGCAAAAATTGGTATGAGCAAAACCATGATTTTTGGTGCCTTTGTTACGATTTTTACTAATCTCAGTTTTGCGTGGTTGGCAACAGTTTCTACACCAAAAACAATTTATCTATTCTCTACAATTGGGGCTGATAACCTTGCGGCCGGCTTTTCGGGCTCAGTCTTTATAGCATTCATGTCGATTCTCGTTAATAAAAAGTATTCTGCATCACAATATGCATTGTTTTCTTCTCTTTTTGCTCTTTATGGGAAGGGTTTGGCTGCTTTTTCCGGAGTTCTAGCGGATAAGGTTGATTACATGTGGTTCTTTGTTCTGACATCGGTTTTAGGTGTGCCTGCATTAATATTTGTACTTTACGCTTGGTTAAATGGATTTACTGACAGCATAAATGAAAATGCTGAGGCAAAATCATGTCTTTAGTCTTGCGCAAGACGAATATTTTCTTCAATTTATCTATATATGAATATTCAGGCAGATAAAGATGTAAAGGCTCATAAGGTTACCCCTATGATGAAGCAGTTTCTTGGTATAAAAGCTGAGGCTGGACCTGATGTCTTACTATTTTTTAGAATGGGTGATTTTTACGAATTATTCTTCGATGATGCAATTCGTGCCGCGGACGCATTAGATATAGCTCTTACAAAACGCGGAAAGCACAACGGTTTCGACATACCAATGTGCGGTGTTCCTGTTCATGCCTCTGAAACTTATTTGCATCGCTTAATTAAAAAAGGTTTTAAGGTAGCTGTTTGTGAGCAAACAGAAACTCCAATCGAGGCAAAAAAACGCGGCTATAAGGCTGTCGTTAATAGAGAAATTACCCGTGTTGTTACGCCCGGAACATTAACTGAAGAAGCATTATTGGATTCTAGGGGCCAAAACTTTATTCTGAGTATATATAAATCTTTGTTAGGCGAGTATGCAATTGCTTGGGCAGACATTTCGGATGGCTCATTTAATGTTTCTGAGGTTGATTCCATGAACTTGCCCAGCAAGTTGGCAGCTTTGTCACCCAGCGAAGTTATTATTCCAGAATTGCTTTATCAAGACTCTGAATTTTTAAAGACTCTGCATTTACGTGATACCTCTTTGACTCCCCAACCTGCTATTAAATTTAACTATCGTTCAGCGGAGGCTCATTTAAAAAAATGTTTTAATGTAAAAAGTCTGCAAGGATTTGGATCATTCACTAAGGCAGAAATTTCTGCTGCAGGAGCTTTATTAAATTACCTTGAATTGACTCAAGCAGGGAATAAAGTTCAGCTCTCTAATTTAAAACAAAACTCAACAAGCAATTACTTAATAATAGACCCAGCGACGCGTGCTAGCCTTGAGATAGATAGAAATCAGAGAGGGCTCAAAGATGGTTCATTATTATCAGTTGTTGATAGAACCGTCACTGGAGCGGGGGCGAGGCTCCTAAAACAGAGATTAAATTCTCCTTTAATAGACTCTTCTGAGATTAATAAGCGATTGGACTCAGTAGGTTTTTTTATAAAAAAGAATGAGATTTTACAAAAATTACGTACTGAGCTAAGAAAAATGGGGGACATGGCTCGATCTGTCAGTCGCCTTGGTTTAGGTCGCGGCAGCCCTAAGGATGTCTTAACACTTAGCCAGGGCTTAATGTTGTGCCAAGAAATTGAGAATTTCTTTCACGATGTGACTGACTTAAAAAAAATAGATAATGTATTTAACGCTGTAAAAAAATTAAAAATATCAAATAATTCTTTACTTTTTAGATTTGCTTTAGAGTCTTCCGAAGCTTTTTTACCTGATGCGCCTTTAAATTTACGACAAGGTGGATTTATAGCCACCGGGTGGTCAAGTGAACTTGACGAACTTAAGATTCTAAGAAGTGATAGTCGGCAGCATATAGCAAATTTACAAGCAGAATATATAAAGATATCATCAATCCCTACTCTTAAGGTCAAGCATAATAATATCCTTGGTTACTTTATAGAGATTACTCCCAAATATTCTAATAAAATGGATGATGAGCATTTGAAAGAAATATTTATTCATCGCCAAACACTTGGCGGCTGTGTACGGTATACCACAACAGACTTGGCAGATTTAGACTCTAGAATCACAACTGCACGAGATAGAGCATTAGCCCTTGAGATTGATATCTTTCAAGAGTTTGTAGCCAGATCAATTTCTCTAACTGAAGAGATAAGGGAGGTGGCTTTAGCTCTCGCTACACTAGATGTACTCTCTGCTACTTCAGTTTGGGCTAATGAAACTATTGCGATTAGGCCCTTAGTAGATAATAGCACAGCTTTTTCTGTGAAAGATGGACGCCACCCAGTAGTTGAGAGGTCCCTTTCAAAATTACCAGACTCAAATTTTACACCAAATGATTGTGAGATCGATGCAGAGATAAACTTAGGTCCAAGATTAACACTCATAACTGGCCCGAATATGGCGGGGAAATCAACTTATCTCAGGCAAAATGCAATAATGGTTATTTTGGCACAATCTGGATTTTACGTACCAGCAACCGCAGCTCAAATCGGGGTTGTTGATAGATTATTTTCCCGTGTTGGGGCATCTGACGATCTTTCAAGGGGTCAATCTACTTTTATGGTGGAAATGTTAGAGACTGCTGCAATTTTAAACTTGGCTACTAACCGCTCTTTTGTAATTCTTGACGAAATAGGCAGAGGGACATCAACCTTTGATGGACTTGCAATAGCATGGTCTGTGGCAGATCATTTATTTAAGGTTAACCAGTCTCGAACCTTATTTGCTACACATTATCATGAGCTAACTAAAATGATTGAAAGTACTGACGGCACAAAAAATGTTAGTTTAAAAGCTAAGGAATGGAATGGTGAGTTAATATTTTTACATGACTTAATGGCAGGTGCGGTTGATAAGTCTTATGGAATTCAAGTGGCAAAACTCGCTGGATTGCCAGTGGCGGCTTTAAGACGTGCACAAGATGTTTTATCTTTATTGGAGGCCGATCATAAAAACAAAGGCTCTATAATTGATGATTTGCCCTTGTTTAAGGTTAGTGAACCTTCACAAAACGTACAAAAACTAGAGACTTTGGAGCTTATTAAAAATTTAAATACAGATGAGCTTACGCCTCGTGCCGCATTAGATTTTTTATATGAACTTAAAATGAAATTAAGTAATGACTGAATTTAAAGAAGCCATATCAACAAAACTTAAACAAAATATTTATAAAAGTGGCATAAATTTACCTGAGCTACACGAGAAATTATTTATTTCTTCATCTGAAAATCAACATGGCAGAGATGAGGTTTTAGCTATTTTCAAATCGACACTTGCAGAAGCTAAAAATATTATAAAGAGTAGATTTCAATCTGGGCTATTGAGCGGGCTTGAGGCTGCTAAGCTTATTGCTAAAATTCATGATGATATAATAGTAACTCTCTTTGACTATACCATGAAAGAAATCGCAGAGACGCCTAACCCTGGAAATGCTTTAAGAATTTCTCTTTGCGCAGTTGGCGGGTATGGCCGTGGTGAAATGGCGCCTGAGTCCGATGTAGATCTACTATTTTTAACTGTAAATCATAAAGGACAATCAAGCGCAAACGTAGTAACAGAATATATGCTTTATATGCTTTGGGATCTTGGCATCAAGGTCGGATATTCAACTCGAACCTGCAATGAGTCCATAAAGTTGGCTAAGGAAGATCAAACGATTTTAACTGCGCTTCTTGATTTACGCTATCTCTGCGGTGAAAAAGAACTTGCATTGGAGCTCACAAGAAAATTTAGAAAAAATGTCGCAAGAGGCAAGGGCCGGTCCTACATTGCTACAAAATTAGCTGAGCGCGATGCACGACACGAAAAAGCAGGAAACTCGAGGTATATGATTGAGCCCAATGTAAAGGAAGGTAAGGGCGGCTTACGAGATTTACATTCACTGTATTGGATCGCCCGTTTTCTGGATAAAGATGATAAAGTCAATGATGCACAACATCCGCAAAACTATGTCGATTTAGGACTATTTGAAAAAGCTGCTGCAACGAGATTTTTGCGTGCTGCCGACTTTTTATGGAGAGCCCGCATTTGGCTTCACTATATTTCTGGTCGCCCAAATGAAAGCCTGAGCTTTGATAAGCAAACTGTTTTAGCGAGAAAAATGGGATACGCTTCAGGGCCTATAGAGATTGCTGTCGAAAAGTTCATGAAAGAATATTTCATAAATGCTAGAGAGGTGGGGGCATTAACGCGTATTGCATGTGCTAAATTGGAGGCACAAAAATCGATTTTACTTCCCAAGGGATTGGATGTATTTTTACCCAATTCAAGAAGAAATATTAAAAATACTGATTTTGTATTAGATCATGGGCGTTTGATGTTTTCCGACCCCTTGAAGATTAAAAATAACCCATCGATGATACTGCAGTTATTTGAAACTGCAGGGCGCCGAAACTTAGATATACATCCAGATGCATTCAGTGCCATAGATTTCCGTCGAAACCTAATGGATGGTGATTTTCGCCGCGACCCAATTAACTCTAAAATTTTTTTAAGAATTTTGGTCTCCGCAAAATCACTTTATTCAACACTAAAAGCTATGAATGAAGCAGGTGTGCTTGGACGATATTTAATTGAGTTCGGCGGGATTGTAGCGCGAACTCAATTTAACATGCACCATGCTTATACAGTGGATGAACATACACTTCGTTTAATAGAAAACTTTGATAATATTTTGACAGGGAAAATGGAAAAAGAGCATCCTATCTCAACAAAAATCGCAAAAAATTTTTCAAAAGACCAAATTGTAATACTGTATTTAGCCTGTTTACTTCATGATACAGGTAAAGGACAGGGGGATCAATGTATTGAAGGAGCGCAGTTAGGGCGTAGGGCTTGTAGGAGATTAGGGGTTAATCAAGATACCACAGATACAGTTGCATGGCTAATCCGCAGACATTTAGATATGAGTGAAACGGCACAAAGAAGAGACATCTCTGATACGGATACCATTAAGGAGTTTGCAGAGCTAGTTGGCTCGCAAGAGAGACTTGATATGATAACCGTTCTTACTACTGTAGATATTAGGGCTGTAGGGCCTGGGATATGGAACGATTGGAAGGGAGCCCTGTTACGAAGCTTGTATCAGTCAACAGAGTCGTATCTCAAGGGAAGGGAAGAATTAGCCCCTGTTTCAAGAGCCGCTGCGGCTAAAGAAATGTTGATTGATAAACTCTCATCGGGGATGGCAAAAAGAATAGCACCCATTATTAATGAACTAGATGTCAGCTATTGGCTTAATTTTGACATGGCAGACTTAATACGCCATGCAAGGTTTTTTGACCAAAGTCTTGATAGCGGTGGATATACATTCGTTCAAACTAGGCGTGACCGTGCTCGTGATATAACTGAGTTGTGGGTTATGACACAAGATCGCACAAAATTATTTGCAGACATAACTCGTTCAATTTCAGCTTCTGGAGCTTCAATTATCGGAGCTAGGCTTCATACTGGGAAAAATGCCAGGGTTATGAATGTATTTTATCTTCAAAATCCTGACGGTCAGGCTTTTGGGAGGCAAAGTGACCATGCATTAGAAGTTTTGCGGTTAAAGGCATTTAAGGGAGCTAGCGGAGAGGTTAATAATATGAAAATACCTAAAGCTATTACATCGAATCGCGCTGGTGCTATTCCAATTGTACCAAATGTTTCTTTTTTTAAAACGGCATCAAGCGGTATTTTGATTATAGAAGTTATAGCAAAGGATAGGCCGGGTCTTTTATTCGATATTGCTGAAATATTTAGAGATGAACACATCGATGTATTATCGGCGCATATTGAAGTCGAGGGGACCAAGGCAATTGATGTTTTTTATGTCAAAAGTTGTGGGCTGGAAAGTATAATATCGGATAGTCATCAACAACAGTTAAATTCTATGTTAATAAAAGCCTGTAGTAGTAATTCAATAAATGAAAAAGTAGCTTAAAATGCGATTGTTAAGATCAACGGCTATAATTGGCTCTTTAACTTTGGTAAGCCGTATACTTGGCCTTGTGCGCGACATGCTTATAGCAACATTTTTGGGTGCAGGGGTAATATCGGATGCGTTTTTTACAGCATTTAAATTGCCAAATGTATTTAGGAAAATGTTTGCAGAGGGCGCTTTTAACGCTGCGTTTATTCCTCTCTACGCCAGACGCCTGGAAGAAGAAGGAGAGGTATCCGCAGATACTTTTGCAAAAGAAGCAATGTCTGCACTTTTGGTTGTTGTTGCTTTTCTCGTAATAGCCTTTGAGGTAACTATGCCATGGTCATTATCTATTATTGGTTTTGGGCTCGATAAGGCTGTTGATCATAATACCGGGATCAGTCCATATTATCTAGCTGTTGTATACGCGCAAATAACAATGCCTTATTTGGTATTTATGTCACTAACCGCATTGTATTCAGGTATTCTTAATACCCGTAACCATTTTGCTTTAGCTGCGGCTGTCCCAATTGTTTTGAACCTTTTTATGATAATCACATTATTTACCTTAGGCTTTTCAGGTTACAATCAAAAAACAATTGGTTATTTTTTAACAATTGCCATAACTCTCTCAGGATTTGTTCAGATGTCTTTAGTTATTTGGGGGTGCAGAAAAGCTGGCGTCAAAATTGGTCTTAAAAGGCCTCAGATAACACCTGGCGTAAAAAGGCTATTTTTTTTAGGTATTCCTGGTTTACTAGCAGCAGGTATTACACAACTAAACCTCTTAGTTAGTCACGCTATTGCAACCATGGAAAAAAGTGCTGCTTCTTGGTTAACATATGCTGATCGTTTATATCAGTTACCTTTGGGAATAATTGGCATCGCCATGGGCGTTGCGCTATTGCCCACCTTAACTCGTCGATTGCGTTCGGGCGACGAAGGAGGTGCAAAAGTTACTTTAAACCGTGCAGTTGAAATTGCAGCTTTTTTAACCATACCAGCAGCTTTCGCCTTAGCCACTATTCCAAATTTCCTGCTAGGCGCTTTATTTGAGCGCGGTGCATTTACTGCCTTTACTACGAACCAAGTATCTATGGCTTTAGAAATGTTTGCTTACGGTTTACCTGCATTTGTTTTACTTAAAGTCTTAACCCCTGCTTTTTTTGCCAGAGAAAACACCAAAACCCCTATGATTTTTGCTGCGATTTCGGCTGTTATAAATGTTACTCTAGGACTATATCTTTTCATAAATATTGGTTTCCAAGGTTTAGCACTTGCAACTTCGGTAGCGGGTTGGGTGAATGTTATAGCATTGACATTAATTCTCAGAAAAAATGGGCACTTTACCCCTGATAATCGTTTATTGACTAGAGTTCCTCGAATAATAATTGCTAGCGCTATTATGTCGTTAGCTCTAAGTTTTGTAACACCTTTTGCCGAGCAAATTTTATATGGAAATTTAATTTCTGATATGCTTTCTCTATTGTTCGTCTGTTTTCTAGGGCTTCTAGTTTATTCATTGAGCGCTGCCCTCTTGCGGGCTTTCGATTTGAGTGATATCCGCGACGCTCTCAAGCGGAGCACATAAAAGTGACAGATAGAAATATTTATAATGGGCCTAATCGAGTTTTTTCTGGTGTTCAACCATCAGGCGATTTACATTTAGGTAATTATCTAGGTGCTTTGAAAAAATTCGTAAAACTTCAAGATGAAATGGAATGCATTTACTGCATTGTCGATTTGCATGCTATAACAGTTTGGCAGGACCCAAAAAAATTAGCACAGCAAACACGCCATATTGCTGCTGCATATTTAGCGTCAGGAGTGGACCCCTCAAAAGCGATAGTTTATAATCAATCATCTGTCAGGGCGCATTCTGAATTAGCATGGTACTTTAATTGCGTTGCGCGCATTGGTTGGTTGAACCGAATGACTCAGTTTAAAGACAAAGCTGGAAAGAATTCAGAAAAAATGTCTGTTGGCCTCTATAATTATCCCGTATTGCAAGCCGCTGATATTCTTGCTTTTAAGGCGACACATGTTCCTGTCGGCGAAGATCAAAAACAGCATTTAGAACTGACAAGGGATATTGCGGCGAAGTTTAATCATGACTTTTCTTCTCCTAATTTTTTCCCTTTGTGTGAGCCATTGATAAAGGGCCCTGGTGCAAGGGTTATGAGTTTACGTGATGGTACTGAGAAGATGTCTAAATCTGATCCCTCTGATAATTCCAGAATTAATTTAACAGACGATGCGGATAAAATCTCAAAGAAAATTCGAAAAGCAAAAACTGATGCTGGAGAGATTCCTCTTTCAGTAGATGAGCTTGAGGGGAGACCAGAAGTAAAAAACTTGGTAGGGATTTATTCTGCTTTATCTGGCAAGTCTGATCAAGACGTTTTGTTAGAGTATTCGGGCAAGGGATTTGGCATATTTAAGTCTGCTCTTGCTGACCTAGCTGTAAGTAAAATACAGCCGATTACTGAACTTATGAACCGTTATTTAAGTGACCCAGAAGAATTGAACCGTATACTTTCAAATGCAGCTGACAGGGCTTCGGAAATTTCAGACCCAATTGTGGCCGAAGTACGAAAGATAATTGGGTTTTCTGGAGTATAGTATGAGGTATGTTCTAATATATCTTTGTTGCCTAGCACTAGTATCGTGCACATCTCAAGAAAATTTTAAGCCGCCTGCTGATGAGGATTATACAAGCGATATGTCTAATATAATCAATGTGAGCTCAGCTTATATCAACCCTCCCATGGCCGGTAGAAGTATTGCAAGCGCCTACATGCGGATACAAAATTTAACTAATGATAAAATTAACTTAATTTCTATTTCTAGTCCTGTTAGTCAAACTATTGAAATTCACAATCATATTTATGACGGTGGCGTTATGCGAATGCGAAAATTGAATAACCTTGAAATTATGTCTGGAGATACAGTAGAGCTTTTGCCGGGCGGGTTACACCTTATGTTGTTTGAGACTAATTTGTCTGACCATAAAGATGGTATTCCATTGATATTGAATTTTGAAAATCTACCACCTATAAAAACCATGGCATATAAAAAGTAAACTTTAATTAAGTAAAAGAAAAATAAGAGCACATATGTTTATTCAAACAGAAGACACGCCCAATCCTTCCACACTAAAATTTCTTCCTGGAAAAACTGTCACAGGTGAAGGACAGCCCCCAGTTGAAATTTGTCGAGGGGAAGATATTTCAAATGCCCCTTTAGCCGAAATGCTGTTCATGATACCTGATATTACCCGCGTTTTTTTTGGATTAGATTATATTTCCGTTTCCAAATCTGACTCTGCAGACTGGAAGCATTTGAAACCTGCTGTGTTGGGTGCGATAATGGATTTCTATGTTGCTGGAGGACAGCCTTTAGTGGACCGGACACAAGAAACTACTCAAGATGTTACTTATGAAGGCGAAACATTGGAGATTGTTGAGCAAATTAAAGAGTTAATTGAATTAAGGGTTAGG
>JABGVR010000167.1 GCA_018645985.1 Hellea sp.
GCCAAAAAACTGTAAAAGACAGGGACGTCTGCAACGTCAAAAAAAGCCCACCTAAAAACAGAAATTAAGTACATGACTGGATTAAAAAGTGTCACAGATTGCCAAAAGCTTGGAAGCATCTCTAATGCATAGAAGCTGCCACCTAAAAAGACTAAAGGTGTAATTATCAGCATTGGAACCAAATTTAGTTGTTCAAAATTATTGGATAAAATGACGATGATGAACCCCAGTAAACTAAACGTAATGCAATTAATCATTAGAAGGACAATCATCCAAACTGGATGAGAGATGTTTAGCGGAACAAAAAAAGATGACGTTATCAGTATAATCACTCCAATAATAAATGATTTCGTTGCGGCGGCACCTACATAGCCAATTGTTATCTCTGAAAATGAGACTGGCGCTGATAAATGTTCATATATTGTTCCAAGAAATTTTGGAAAATAAATACCAAAAGAGGCATTTGCAACGCTTTGCATTAATACAGTGAGCATTATCAACCCTGGAACAATGAATGCACTGTATTGGATACCTTCAATTGTTTTGATACCTGAGCCGACAGCGGCTCCAAAAACAATAAAATAGAGTATCGTAGATATCACAGGAGAAATAATACTCTGAACCAGAGTTCTGAAAGTCCGGGCCATCTCAAATCGATAGATTGCTATTATTGCGTATAAATTCAATTAACTAGCTCCTAATCAAGCTGACAAATATATCCTCTAGTGAACTTTGAGAAGTCTTTAAATCTTGGAGGACAAGGTCTGTCGCCGCAATGTCTCTCATTAACCTTGTAATACCAGTTCGTGATGCCTTGTTATCATACAGATATACTAGGCTCAGCCGGTCCTGACTGAGCGCTAACTTGTATTTTAATAGTGCCTCTGGTATCGAACTGATTGGGGATTTAAATTTAATCGTTAGCTCTTTTTCCCCCAGTCTTGTCATTAGTGAGTCCTTGTTTTCAACAAAAATTATTTTTCCCTTGTTCAATAACGCTATTCTGTCAGCCATCATCTCAGCTTCTTCAATATAGTGTGTTGTGAGGACGATAGTTACGCCGTTGCTTTTAAGTGAGTCCACGAGATTCCACATGTCTTGACGCAGTTCAACGTCGACACCTGCTGTTGGTTCATCAAGGAATAGTATCCTGGGGCTATGGCTCAGGTCTTTTGCTATCATTACACGGCGTTTCATTCCGCCGGACAGCTCTTTTATCATCTGCTTTCGTTTATCCCAAAGGGACAGTTTTTGCAGAACATTAGTGAGAATTTCTTTATTTTCTGGATACCCAAACATTCCCCTGGTAAAACGAACCGTATCATAAACTGTCTCGAACGGTTCTAACATAACCTCTTGAGGGACCAGCCCGATTAGCTTGCGGGTTCTGCGATATTCAGTAACGGTATCGTAACCGCCAACTTTTATTCCACCGCTGTCAAACGTAAGCAAACCGCAAATTGTGGAAATCAGGGTTGTCTTTCCAGCGCCATTTGGACCCAGAAGTGCAATAATTTCACCCTCATTGACCTCCAAATTTACTTCGTCAAGCGCATTAGTTCCGTCACTGTAAGCTTTACTCAAATTAGAAATGCTAATAATTGGCATCTGCAATCCTGATATTGATATGAAAAACTTATTTTCGCAGAAAAGAAGTTTGTAAAATGAGATACAAGCCCAGGCTCTTTAATTTGGCAACTTTCCAAATAAATATTTAACCGCCATCCCCTCATAGGACAAGATTGCTCGTACGAATGAGTTTTGCAATAGTCGTCGTCTCAAGAAACGCAGTCTTGGGAGATAGCGCATTGTGCATTTCTTACATCAGCCCTGTGCAAAACTTGAACTATTCCTTTAGTCAATGTTGGTGTTCGTTGATTGGACAGCCAATCATAAATACGGGGTAGTCTAATGGAAAAAGAAATGCTTGCTTTGGTAAAGCTTAAAGAAGGTGATGATAAATTTCCTAAATTTATGGGATGGATGCAGTCAGATGAAGGTATGACTGAACGAGGTAAATTTGCCATCCCATCCAAAACCATAGGAACAGTTACACCTGATAAGAGCGCAGTGATGTTCAAAGTATTTGTTACTGACAAAGATGGCATGATGGATTTTGTATCTGGCAAAAACCCGGCTATTAAAC
>JABGVR010000168.1 GCA_018645985.1 Hellea sp.
GATGCGTTAAACTGGCGTCCTGCTGATACGCACCCGTAGCTCAGCTGGATAGAGTAGGTGGCTTCGAACCACTTGGTCGGGGGTTCGAATCCCTCCGGGTGCGCCATTTAAATTCTTTAAAATATTGTTTTATTATTTTATTTTCTCTTCTAACGTCTTAGCTCTGCCTGTTAGATACAAGATTTTTGTATAGCTCACCAACGCTTGAATACTCACTGGCACGCATAACTCAATAGCCCGTCGAGTCAAATCAGGTGAGTGTTCTTAACAGCAATTTTGATTTTGAAGCTATTTCTTTTTACATCTGCAAGAAGTCATCAATTTCTTCTAAAACTTTCTCACGGACTTTACCGTCTCGGATTCCGTGCTTAGTCTTGAAAACTTCTAAACGAACATTTTTCGACTCTGACTTAAGTCGTTTATTCATATTTTTAACCTGGCTATGGTAATAGGACTTTTTATCCGAAATTAACAAAACATGCGCTGCAAATTGTGATGCATAGTTGATAGGCGACAAATCTTGGATCGCAGCATCCGAACCTTCCAGTTGAGGAAATATTTCATTAAGAACCCTCCTATAATGATCTGGAAAATCAGTAAGATCTGTGATTGGATCAACTACAGCGACTGATTTGTAACGATTTGGATAATTAGCAGCGCTCAGGAGCGCCAAATATCCGCCATATCCATAGCCAATCGCATAGATTTTTGTCATATCCAAGCTATGGTGTTGAGATAAAAACTCAATGCCATCATCTATATCTTGTAAGATTAAATCATTCTTTAGACCCATATCTGCATTTCTGAGTTCAAATCCAAAACCATCAGTAGACCTATAATTTGGGCTAAAGACTGCATAACCTTTAGCAGAAAAAAAATCAGCCTCTCTTTCGAACCTAATACTACTGGTCTCACCGTACCCGTGCGGAATAACAATTAATGGGATCTTAGTGTTAGCATTCGCCGTGACTGGTAGACGAAGGACTGCCGGAATTGTCGTACCATCAGATGACATGTAGGTAAGCAATTCCCTTTTCGCCATATGTTTAACCTTTGGAAGAGCTGATTTGAGTCTGGTGAGAGATAATGTTGACGTATTAAATAGAAAATAATCGAATGCACTATTTTCGCCACTGATCGAAACAATTATCTTTTCTAAACTATCTTCTCCTGAGACGTAACCAAGCTCGCTGCCAGGAAAACTTTTGCTCAAACGCTCAAAAGCAGAATTTATCTTGGCATCTATAAACCGTGTATAGGGTTTAAGCCCGCCATAAACAACGCCTAAAATTTGATCATTACGATTATTAACAAAGTTGCTAGCATCCCTATCCATGTCGGCAAAGAGAGAGGTCTCGGTAGAACCATCTGATAGGGAAACTGATAACACAGAACTAAAGTCTAACTTGCCCCCTAATATGTGTAGCTTGTCTTGGTTCTCCGACAGAGACCATCGGATGTCCCACATATCTTCAAGTGTTATTAAAAATTGCCATTTATTTTTTTTTACGAAAAAATTTATTTTGTTGTTGTCTTCGTCCCGGTCAATTCGAATAAGAGGGTTATTCTCTCTGTCGACCATCCACGAGCGGGTTTGCCGTGTCCCCCTTTCTAGTAGAGAAGACTTCCCCGTTTCTAGGTCGGCCAAATAAAGCGCTGTGGACCGAAATTTATCAAACTGTCCCATTGCCAGTTTTGCTGAATTTTCATCGATCCCATAAATGGGAATATTTCCCCGAAATAAATCGCGCATCCAACCCCGAGAAAAGGAGTTTGCCGACACCTGAGCGCCCCAATTAAGTTTTATTTTTTTATTCTTTTTAATATTAAATATGAATTGATCTCGGCCTACTTTGGTTCTTCTATAATCTACGACACCTACGATTAAATGATCATTTGTTAAAAAAGATAGTTGAACAACGTTTGCGTCAGGAGAATTAAATCCCGCCTTCAAGCTCATATCACTGAGGTTAAGAACCACAACATTATCCTCTCCACGTTGTCGATTAATATAGGCTAGGGTCTCCCCATTGGGCGATATTCTGAAACCTTGGTATTCCCAATCTGCAGCATAGTGCTGTACCTCTGGCGAGGTATCTTTGGCTAAAGCGGACGCAGAAATGGCAACTAGAATGATTGTTACTGTGAGTCTTAACCAATATCTAACACTTAGTTTGTGTTCGTTTGAAATCAGTTTCATCAGTAACTCCCTTTAGTGATTACCTAATCATAGCTGAATACCCTATACAGTCAAATCAGAGCTAGGTCGAGGTGAGAAGTTATTGAGGCTGATCTAAATTGATTACTCCATACATAGGTGTATAATTTTTGATTGATTTTGAAAGGGAATTTATCAGTTGGATATCAAAGTAAGACTATTTTTCTTCTCAGTTCTTGTTTCATTGGGTAATTTAAGTCTTGCCTCTGTTATTGAGCAAAGTAGCTCGCCTGTTTTTCATACAAAGTCTCATGAGTGCGGTGACTCC
>JABGVR010000169.1 GCA_018645985.1 Hellea sp.
GGAACTTTCATAATATATAACCTCTTTAGTGCTTTGACGGAATGTCTGGCGCACAATCTGGTGATCAAATGCCATGTGTTGGAATAGCCAACAAAAAACCCAACTCAGCGGAAGCTAAATCGGGTCTCTAGAAAGGCCGGTTTAGCAGTAATTTATATAGCACCCCGCAATCTGGATCAAATCGGTGCTTGTGCCACAAAACGATAACACATTTAAACTATACCCTCAGAAGATTATTAGCGCAATAATTTTAAAAATTGTTCCTATAATTATAATAATATTGTAAAAGTAGTACTAGATACATAACCACAAATTATAGATTGAAGAAAAGGATAGCTTCACATGCCATGCCCGTTTTGTGATCACTCCCATTCATTTTTAGAGTCAAGCTTGTCTGTGGCTAGATTTGATAACTATCCTGTCTCCCCAGGTCATACACTAGTTACGACTAAACGACATGTTTCGAGCTATTTCGACGCTACATCAGATGAAGTTAGCGATCTTTGGAAGCTTGTGGGCGAGGTGAAGCAACATTTAGACTTAAAGCATCAGCCTACTAGTTATAATATTGGTATTAATATTGGATTAGATGCTGGGCAAACGGTAATGCACGTGCACGTTCATGTTATTCCAAGATATACAGGGGACATGGAAGACCCCAGTGGCGGAGTCAGAGGGGTCATACCCAATAGGCAAAAATATTAATATGAAAAAGTTAAAAGTTGGAAGTACCTACGCCAGGATAGACGTTCATTCAATATTCTCTCCAGACACTATATTCTCGCCACAAGCGGGCACTTGGGGGTTGCATGGGATAGTAAAGATTCCTGATCGGGATGGCGACTATGTGTTCTTTGTTACATTAGGCCAACAACAAGGTGATCATGTATTTGATGAGGGTATTAGTGATGGAGGGGTCCTCTCTTGGCAATCCCAACCTCGCCAAGGCCTGGATAATAAGGATATTATTAAGCTTATTCGGCATGACGAAGCTATAAATAACCTGCATTTGTTTTTACGGACTTCAAAGCGGGGTGATTACAGCTACTATGGTCGTCTAGGCTACTTGGAACATGATTCATCTAGAGAAAAGCCTGTCTACTTCCAGTGGCAGCTTATGGACTGGGATGATCTTAATCTTGAAAGTAGTGCGACTCAAGCTGCAAAAGTCTCAGAACCAAAGCCTTTTGAGAGTCTCCCTAATGAAAGTAAAGGCCTTGTTAAGTCTGATGATGTACCCTCGAAAAAACGTACTCGAAAGGGTGTTAGTCGGGAACAATTCAGAGCAAGAAAAGTCGCAGATTATGCTGATCGAGACGCACGAAATAGAGCTCTTGGCTTGAATGGAGAGCTATTAGTTCTTGAGTTTGAAAGAAATCATCTAAATATGATCGGTCGAAAGGACCTTGCAGACATGGTGCGTCATGTATCTGTGCAAGAGGGTGATGGTGCAGGTTATGACATACTATCTTTTGATGATCTAAGTAGGAAAAAGTACATTGAAGTGAAGGCAACTCGGGGTGGATTGGATACTGACTTTTTCATAAGTCCCAATGAGCTAGCTTTTGCCAGATCAAAAGATACCCAATTTTCGATTTATAGAGTGTATGACTTTAAGGTAGGTCTAGGAGAAGCATCTTTTTATGAGCTTATCGGCGACCCCCTTGAAACATTTAAAGCAACACCTACAGGTTATCGTTTGACTGTTAAATAACTGTATCCTAATAAAGCAAAGGAGTTATAGTAGTGAGTGATTTCGATGCTTTTATCAATTCAACTCCGAAGCAGTCCGCGCATTAGGATTACTTCTTTAGTTCTAAGACCGTGAACATAGCGGTGATGGTCCTTTCCAAAGGTTTGGTTAATTGGCACTGTGGATGCTCCCCGGAACACACAGGCATACTTTAGGGGGTAGGTATGGGCCATAGGGGGTGCCTACGTTATATTCAGGTGGAGTTACACAGATTAGGTGCTCCAGCTGTAAACCACATTTACTATGTTCACCTCAGATAGAGTTACGTATTCAGGGGTATGGTGGGTTTGGTTGTAGGGGAATATGAGTTGCATTGGAGTGCATAGGTAGGGTATCGGTGCTTTAGAATCATCAACTTAGGAACTGGTTATTCTTTGTATATTAATAATTGCCTAGAGACTTGGTTTGACTTAAAGTATATCCTAAAATAATAAGACCTAAATGAGGCGCTATATGTTGCGCTATAAAGGTATGTTTGTAACTATGGTATTTATGTCGGCATTTTCATTGTCTGGGTTAAAGTTTATGAAAACGCTGCTAGGTCTTGCGTTCTTTTTGAGTGTATTCTTTTCACAACCTTCTTTTGCATTCGACTCCCATCCAATTTATATGATGTCGTCCGTCGCCCTGTCGGCCCCCCGGTTTGAAATGCCTGACGAGAAGATCAAAAGAAGATTAAAAGAAACGAATAATAAGTTAGCTAAAATAGAGGAAGAATCGACTCAATTAACAGTAGCTATAGAAAATAAGATCAAAGCTTTAAATGAATTAAAATCAAAATCGGCCGAACAAATTTCCACTGAGAAAAAACAAGCTGAAGATTTTGCAAAAGCTGAGGCAACAGCAAAAAAAGTTGCAAAGATAGCTAAATTAAAAAATGAAATTGAATCTCAAACCAAAAGAAATATTGAGTATAGAAAAATATTAGACAAATCTAGAAAAGAAACTAAGCAAAAAGAAAAGAGAATACAAGATTGGAGAAAAGAAAGTGAAAAAACTGGTATCCGCAGGTCTACGGGTATTAATATAAAAGAATCAACAAATGCAAATGGCGGGAAAGAATATTTCTATAATGGAAAAGAAATCCAAGCTAATGCGGATGGATCATATGTAATAGAAAAAGTGGCCTCTGTGCCGGTAAGACTAGAATATTCTGGTTCCAGTAATTGTGCGATCTCGAGATGTTCTCATTTTGTTACTAAAAATTATAATAAAACATCTAAAATTATAATTAAATCAAATGGGACATGGGATTATAATATAAGTATGCCTAAAGAACTTGCAGCAGACCTACCAGACTTAGTCTATACAACATATCGTTTTACTGATGGGCAGGCCGAAACTAAAAAAAGAACTTTTTATGGTGCAACATTAAATGGGTTTCTCTTAACTGGAGAAAATGAGCTTAGTTTGAGACTAAAATATAGACTTACACCAACAGAAAGAAATGTTGAATGGCTTAGCGATCTTAAAACTGAAATAGAAATAGATAGACAAGTTGCAATGAATTCAGAGAACTTGCAGATGCAGAACCAAATGGCTGTATGGGAAAAGCAGAGTGAGTTAATGGAATTAGAGAGTCCTATAAACTCAGGATTTTCTAAACCTCTAGAAATAGGGCTGATTGACCTAGATTTAACTCCATCTGAAATTGAACAGAAAAGACAAAATAAAATAAAGAAACAAGCTGCAGAACAAGCTGAAATAAAGAAACAAGCTATAGAGCAAGCCGAATTAGAATTAGCTTCGTTACAAGAGAAAAAAATTGAAAAAGAAAATGCTCTAGAAAATGTTAAAACTGAAGCTGGAACTATTGAAAAAGAGTTAATGAAATTAGATCCTTTTAGTTCTGCCACCATACTTCCTGTAGCTGCTTCAGCTGCTGTAGCAGATGTTACGATGGATATTATACCTACTCAACTAGGAGAAATCCCACCTGCAGTTATGGAAGGCATGACATCTGCAGCTATGGAAGTTGCGGAAGCAAAACAGGCCGCTGAAGCTGAAGAGGTTTTGGCTAAAATCAATTCATCTGGAAAATTAATTTTTAAAAAGGGTTACGTAAAGGGCTCCGACGGAAAACTATACAAAGGTATGTCACCTAAAAATAAGGAAAATCTAAGTAAAAGTTTAAAAGGTGAGATAGGTGTGTCCACTCATCTTGGTAGTTTAGTCGTCACTTTGCCTGGGGAAAGTCCGGTTGCAATTGGGCTTGATGTTTTATTTAAGGAACCAGAAGATAAACAACTTGAAGTGATTGAAAAAATGGTATCCAAAGGTATTAAAGCTGATCGAATGGCTGCGTCCATGTCTCCCACAGCTGTTGAAAAGCTGGCTTTTTTGCCTGAAATTACAGGTACTGCTGTTTCTGAATCGACCAGTACTATCGGTATGATTAACGACATGGGTATTACCGTGTCTGAACTGAATATAGAACCGCAAGATCTGCAGATCGATTTAGTTGAACTCTCGAATGTTTTAGATACGCAAGATCTGAAGGAAGCTTTACAACAGGCAAACGATCAAATTAGTGAAGGTTTAGAAATGGCTCAAACTGAATTTAAAGAAGCCGAAGCAAGAGCTGAACATGAACAAAATCAAAGTGATGCTGAAGCGGGGGCTCATGGAGGGGAGGCTGAAGGGGAGGCTGAAGGTGGATTTAGACAAAGAGCGTATTTTTGAAATCCCCA
>JABGVR010000170.1 GCA_018645985.1 Hellea sp.
ATCTCAGGGTAACAAACGTACTAGACGCATTAAATGATGCTCTTCGTTCATCAGTTTTTCCAGATAAAGAGGATGGTACAGATCCACGAAAATGTAGTTCGTGTGTAGATGGCGAACTTAGCCTTAAGCTAGGAAAATTTGGAGCATTTGTTGGGTGCTCGAATTACCCTGAATGTAAGTTTACAAGACCATTCGGAGGCGATGATACAAATACTCCTATCGAAGATAAACTCTTGGGGCAGCATCCAGATAATGGATCTGATATTATTTTAAAATCTGGTCGTTATGGACCATATGTCGAAATGGAAACTGACAAAAAACCTAAACGTACAAGTTTACCAAAGAGCTGGCCCTATGATTTAATGGATCTGGAAAAAGGTTTACGCTTAATCAACTTACCAAGAAAAATTGGGGAACACCCAGAAGATGGTAACCAGATCATAACTGCTTTAGGAAGATTTGGACCATACCTTAAGCATAATAAAACCTTCGTTAGCCTGAAAGATCCAGAAGATATGTTTAATTTAGGAATGAACAGGGCTGTTGAATTAATTGCTGAAAAAGTTGCCAATCCAGGCCGTAGAGCAAACAGCGCTACCGTGTTAAAAGAAATAGGCAAGCATCCCGAAAGCAATGAAGTAATTTCAGTCATGTCTGGACGCTATGGACCTTATATTAAATACGAAAAAGTAAATGCCACTTTACCAAAGGATAAGAATCCAGAAGACATCACTTTAGATATGGCGCTTGAATACATTGCGGCAAAAATAGCAAAAAGCCCAAAGAAAAAAACAGCAAAGAAAAAGACAGCAAAGAAAAAGACAGCAAAAAAAAAGACAGCAAAAAAAACTAGCTAAACCCATTTTAAGCCTTGGGCTCAAAGCAGGTGCTAACTCTTTTACTTGAAATCTTAAAGAAGTTAATTAATTTAAAAAATCAGGATCGAATTATACCATGGAATTAAGCCGCGACAGCATACTAAAAGCCGTCAGCGAATACCCTGACAGGTATGACAACAAAATGTTAGCAAGATTACTTCAAGTAAAGGGTCCTGATAGACGACTACTCAGGCAATTATTAAGTGATATGGTAGAAAATGGTCTTTTAATTAAATCCAAGAATAAAACGTTCAAAAAAACAGATGACTTACCAGGAGTAATGGTAATCAAAATTTTAGACATAGATGAACATGGAGATATGATAGGTACACCTGAAATATGGAAAAAACAAACACCAGCACCACAAATTATCGTCAAAGAGGGCCTATCAAGTGTTAAGAAGAGTGCAAGAAACAAAGCCACAGTCGGTGTTGGTTCACGCGCACTCTGCCAGATTAAACAGATAGATGGTTTGATAGTCGGACAAGTCATAAAGCGATTAGGTAGTGGCCCCTCAAAACAACTTGGAATATTGCAACAAAATGGTAGAGGGTGGTTAATACAGCCTGTGAATAAAAAGTCTCGTCATGTTTACAAGCCGGTCAAAGTTCCGGATGAAGCAAAGTTAAATGACCTCGTATGGTTTCAAGCGTCTCGTAGAAATATTAAAGAGACTAGGCTCGCTGAGATTACAGAGATTATTGAATCCACACGAAAGGGAAATATTGCAACTATAATCTCATTATATGAGCATAACATACCCATTGGCTTCCCTGAAGACGTGATAAGCCAAGCTGAAGCACTTAAATTACCGAAATTATCAAAGAGCCACATTGATTTGAGGCATTTAGATTTAATCACGATAGATCCAGATGATGCAAAAGATTTTGATGATGCAATAACAGCAAGCCCTACCAAAGAAGGAGGCTGGGATGTTTGGGTCGCTATTGCTGACGTAGCAGCTTACGTGACACCAGATAGCCCCCTAGACATAGCAGCACGTCTGAAAGGAAATTCAGTATACTTACCAGATACAGTTGAGCCTATGTTACCGCATATACTTTCTTCTAATTTATGCTCATTAAAACCAAATGAGGATAGAGCGTGCCTCGCTGTTAATATTTTATTCAATGAAAATGGGGAAAAGGTTTCCCACCGCTTTTGTAGAGGTATAATGAGCTCCAATGCTCGCCTCACATATATGCAAGCTCAAGAGTCCTATAAAAATAATTATGGAGAGCATACGCAAACCGTCAATAAGACTATTCAAAATATTTTTAGAGCATATGCATCCTTGAAAAATGCACGGGAGAAAAGAGCACCACTAAATATTGAATTACCCGAACGTAAGGTTCATATCGATAAAAAAGGCAATGTTTCAAGCATTACTATTAAAGAAAGATTTGACGCCCACAAATTGGTAGAAGAGTTCATGATACAAGCAAATGTTGCAGCAGCAGAAGCTTTATCTGAAAAAAATATAGCTTCTTTATCGCGTCTCCACGAACCTCCAAAACGTGAAAAATTAGGCGGTTTGGCTGATTATTTGTCAGTGTTAGGATTAAAACTTTCTGCAGGAGAGCGAGCAACTACGCAAAAACTTAATGCGTTATTAAAAATAGCAGAAACAAAAGGCCTATCAGAAAGTGTGGGTATGGCTGTTCTTCGTAGTCAAAGCCAAGCGATCTACGATGCGGAGCGCAAAGGGCACTTCGGACTTAATTTATCTAATTATACCCATTTTACCTCCCCAATTCGAAGATACTCAGATTTAATTGTGCACCGAGCACTCATAAAAGCATTTGACTTAGGGGAGGACGGGTCAACAAAAAGTGAAATATCGCGCCTAAAGGAAACTGCAGAACACATATCAAACACCGAAAGACGCGCAATGGCTGCCGAACGAGACGCAAAGGACAGGTATATTGCATCATACTTGGATAATAAGGTTGGTTTGGTATTTGATGCTCGAATCACTGGTGTTACAAAATTTGGACTATTCATTACTTTAGATGAGACAGGGGCAGATGGGTTAATACCTTCCAGGAGTCTAGGAAGGGAATACTTTATTCATGATGAAAAAAGAAAATCTCTAATAGGCAGCGATAGCGGTAAAACGTATAAGTTTGGACGGAAAATAAAAGCAAAACTAGTTGAGTCAACACCAATAACTGGCGGCTTAATTTTTGAAATGCAATCAAAACCTGATAAGGGACCGATACCTAAAATTCGTAATCTTCGACGTGACGATTATTCAAAACGAAAACGTCGGAAAAACAAAAAGTGAAAAGTCACCTTAATACATCTCTTGAGCCTCCAAAATTGACGAATTCAGAACTCAGTAAACGTAAAAATTTGGATCGCGCCCCTCGTCCTCGACTGGCGTCTACTATAGTATTAACTCATGGGCCAAAAAATAAACTCAAAATACTTATGGGAAAAAGGTCAATAAAGCATGACTTCATGCCAAGTGTTTATGTTTTCCCAGGGGGAAGGGTTGATAAATCTGATAGTTATGCAAAATATACAGGAGAACTATCAATGCGTACAAAAACAATATTAGAGACAGCTTATAACTCTCGCAAAGCTAGAGCTTTAGTTTTAGCGTCATTACGAGAGACATATGAGGAAACCTCTTTAATGATAGGTAGAAAAGAAGATCATAAAACAAACTCAAAATCTACTTGGAATGAATTTTACAAAGCTGGCCTTACACCTAGTTTAGATGGCATTGAAGTATTTGGTAGAGCAATAACTCCTCCACACAGGCATAAAAGATTTGATGCATGGTTTTTTATAAAAAATATTGATACGAAAAGGCTACCTGATATTTCTGATACGGCTGAACTTGAAGATGTTGCTTGGTTCACCTTCGAACAAATTTGGGAACTTAATCTTCAACGGGCAACCAAAATGATGTTAAATGCTTTAGTGGAATATTTAAATTTTCAATCACTACCTTCAAACATATTTTTCTCACGCGCCGAGAGAGGTAAATTCATCACAGATACCTACCCAAAAGCATAAATTGGCGTGTTGACATAAAGCATTAACTAAACTAATTGCGCATTTATATTAACAAGAGGTACTAGTTCAATGGCGAAGCCAACCACAATTAAAATTCGTTTAAATAGTACAGCCGGAACAGGCTACTTTTACGTCACAAAAAAGAACTCCAGAACAATGACAGAAAAAATGGTCAAAAAGAAATATGACCCTGTTGCCAGAAAGCATGTAGACTTTAAAGAAGGTAAGATTAAATAAATACTCTTAGTTTATCTTAGCCTTAGTTAACCAGATTTCCTATGGTATCTAAAAATGTGCTTATTGAGATAGGCTTAGATAAATAAGCCTCACAACCACCATCAAGTATCCTTTCTTGATCCCCCTTCATAGCAAAAGCAGTTATCGCTACTATAGGAATATCTGATAGATTATCATCATCTTTGATCCATTTTGCAACTTCAAGGCCTGAAACTTCAGGTAATTGTATATCCATTAATATTAAATCAGGTAAAAACTTCTTGGCAATACTTATAGCCTTGAGACCCTCACGTGTTTGTCGTGTTTCATACCCACTAGTCTCTAAAAGATCATTAAAGAGCTTCATGTTTAATTCATTGTCTTCTACTATTAGTATTTTTTTCATATACCCTTTTATCATAACAATTAATTAATTAATTATTATGATTAATTAAAACTGTGATAAAAAGTCTGGGAAATATGAACACAGCATTTAATCTTTGTCGTGATTGCGGCTTATATTCAGACACTAAAAAATGTTCTGCGTGCAATTCATTCAATATTATAAACCATGAAGAAATAAAATTTTTAAATATAGCACACATCGATTGCGACTCTTTTTTTTGTTCAGTTGAAAAAAGAGACAATCCTGAAATACGAAATAAACCTGTAATAGTCGGCGGCGGAAGACGCGGAGTAGTTTCTGCCGCATGCTATAATGCTCGTATTTTTGGAGTTCGCTCTGCAATGCCAATGTATCAAGCGTTAAAATTATGCCCAAATGCTGTGGTAATATCAGGGAATATGCAAAAATATAAAAAAGTAGGTTTATTAATTAAAAGTATGATGCAAGAACTTACACCATTAGTCGAGCCCCTTTCAATTGACGAGGCCTTTTTGGATTTAAAAGGAACAAAAAAAATCCACAAAATGGACCCATGCCAAGTTTTAGTAAGGCTTCAAAACACCATTATTAATGAGGTAGGAATTACTGTTTCGGTTGGGCTATCTTATAACAAGTTTTTAGCTAAAATTGCTTCAGATCTAAACAAACCAAATGGTTTTGCAATAATTGGAAAGAATGAGGCAGTAAACTTCCTCTCAGAAAAACCTGTCAGCTTTATTTATGGAGTTGGTCCATCTTTTAAAAATAAACTTAAGCAAGTAGGTATTAATAAAATATCAGATATAAGAACTTGGACTGATAAAGAAATGTTTATTCAATTCGGAGATTCTGGCTTACGTATTGCAAAACTAGCGAGAGCTGAAGACAATCGACCCGTTAAAAGCTACAAGAAACGTAAATCTATATCCTCGGAGACGACATTTAATAATGACATCAGTTCTTTGGATACATTAAGCAATATACTTTGGAAGGTATCTTTAGCTACGGCAGATAGGTGCAAAAGTCTAAATTTAGCAGGATACACCATCACACTTAAGTTAAAGACAAGTAACTTCAAAACCATAACTAGAAGAAGAACATTACCTCAAGTCACACAATTAGCAGATACAATATTCAATACTTGCTTAACATTGTTAGAAGGAGAAGCTAAGGATCAGAAATTCCGGCTAATTGGAGTTTCACTTTCGAATCTTAGCAAACCGTTAGGAGATCATGGAATTCTTCTTGATCCTATGGCTTTAAAACGCGGGAAAGCCGAACGAGTTACTGATAGCATTCGCAGCAAATACGGTAGAAACTCTCTAATAAAAGGCCGGCAATTTAAACTTTAAATATAATTTCATTTCATTCTATAAATGACTTCAGGTATTCGTATTTATAGTCATCATCAATACTATGTGCGTTTCGCCAAGACACAGCAGTATTTAAATTTAAAACCCTGCCATTTGAATTGATAACAAATACTGTTGGGGTTCCAAATTCGCCTTGAACACCATATTTTCTAATTAAATTTATGTTTTTATCTTTATCCCCTACATCAACATAAAGGATCTCATAGTTATTTTTTAAGAGTTTTTCAAATCGTATACTATTCAAAGTAGCTGCAAATGAACGGCTATCATGACACCAATTAGCTCCAAAAACTATCAAGCCATGTTTTTGTTCATTCTTTATAATGTCTAGTAAATAATTAATCTCAGTTTCCGCCTCATCTGTTTCATTATAAGGCGTGTACATATTATCTGATTTTTGAGTTGGGACATTACTATACTTGTTATAGTCAGGGTAAGCTGAACATGAGCCTATTAACAGAAAAGCGAATAACAATAATAATAAATATTTACACATAATATTTTGAAGCTCCAGATATTTGGCCTTAATTAGATCAAAGGTTTAGTTTTATTAATTTAGAAACTCAATCCATTCGTCTTCACTCATAATAGTGATACCTAATTCTCTAGCTTTTTTATACTTAGAACCAGCACCCGGACCATAAATTACAAAACTAGTTTTTGCTGAAACGCTTCCTGATACTTTAGCCCCCAGTAGTTGAGCTTGAGACTTAGCTTCATCTCTAGAAAACTTTTCAAACTTACCAGTAAAAACTATAATCTTTCCCGATATTTTAGAGTTTATAGAAGGTTCTAATGTATCTTGGACGACTATAAAACTCAGTAAGTTATTCACAATATTAATGTTTAATGGTTCATTAAAGAAGTTAACTAATGATGTCGCAGCTGCATTACCCATTCCGTCTATAGAAAGTAGATCATCCCATAGCTCACCTGTGTAATCTTTGGCAGCTCTTAGAGATGAAAGCATTTTCGACCAAGATAAATAATGCCTTCCTATTATAACAGAATTTCCTTGCCCAATATGGCGAATACCTAGTGCAAAAAGAAGTCTAGAAAATTCAATGGTTCTTTTTTCATTGATTGCCAAAAAAAGATTATTTACACTAGTCGTGCCCCAACCCTCAAAACTATTTAGACCAATTAATTTATTTCTCTCTTCTAAAGAAAAAATATCAGCAGGTTCGTTTATTAATTTATTTTTATAAAAGAATTCAATTTGCTTGGCACCTAGACCATCAATATCAAACGCTTTTCTTGATACAAAATGCTTGATTCTTTCAATAGTCTGTGCCGAACAATTAAAACCATTTGTGCACCTTCGAACTGCATCCATTTTACCAGTAACTGGATCAATATCTCTGGTAGCCATAGAGCCGCAAACTGGACATACTTTTGGCATATCAAATTTCGGTCCATCATTAGATTTTATTAACCTCACAACTTGAGGTATAACATCTCCGGCTCTTTGAACTTCCACAACATCACCTGGTTTCACATTTAACCTTTCAAGTTCATCCTCATTATGTAAAGTCGCATTAGACACGACCACACCACCAACTGTAATTGGTTCCAATCGTGCAACTGGTGTTAATGCCCCAGTTCGGCCTACCTGAATATCTATTTTATGAAGTGTTGTATTGGCCTTTTCCGCCGGAAATTTATGAGCAATAGCCCACCTAGGGGCTCTTGTGACAGAACCCAGACGCTTTTGCAAAAGCAAATCATTTACTTTGTACACTACACCATCAATATCATATCCTAAATCTGAACGGGTGTTTGCAATTTTCTTGTAATGATCAATCATTTTTTGTGGATTGGAATGCAGCCTTAATTCAGGGTTAACCTGAAACCCCCATTTAGAAAATAATTTCATAAATTCAATTTGAGTACTGGCAGGTAAATTACTTGATTCACCCCATGTATAAGCAAAAAATTTCAAAGGTCTTTGGGCAGTTATGTTGGAGTCAATTTGTCTAAGAGATCCAGCTGCAGCATTTCGAGGATTTTTATATATATCTTTACCCAAACTTAATTGTTTGGAATTCATATCTATAAAGTCCTTATGAGAAATATATACCTCCCCTCTTACTTCTATTACATCTGGCCAATCACTACCTTTTAGAATGAGTGGAATATTTACTATAGTCGATAAATTAGCGGTTACATCCTCGCCAATTGCTCCGTCACCCCGAGTTGCACCACTAATTAAATGACCTTTTTCGTATCTTAATGATGCTGACAGGCCATCTATCTTTGGTTCCGATGTAAACAAGAGGTGAAAATCATTGCTGACTGATAGAAATTTTTTTACCCTTGAACAAAAATCAAAAACATCCGCATCATTGAAAGCATTATCCAAAGATAACATAGGTATAGAATGTTTTATTTTTCCAAATTTGTTTGAGGCTTTAGCTCCAACTGACTTTGTTGGACTATTTTCCAATACTAAATCGGGATTATTTTTTTCTAGGCTAATAAGTTCTTGTCTAAGTTTGTCATAATCAGAATCTGATAATCTAGGCATATTATTTTGATAATAATGAACATCAGCTTCTCTTATTTCCTTGGTGAGTACATCGATACGATTTTTAACACTATTATCACTCATGAGTTTATAAGCTGTTTAGCTGCGGCTCGTGCTTCATTAGTAACATCCTTTCCAGAAAGCATGCGTGCAATTTCCTCTTCTCTGTCTTCATTTGAAATTAAACTGAGACTTGTTTTTGTTATAGTTTCACAAGTTGACTTTTCTATTTTATATTGACTGTCGGCCTTTGCTGCTACTTGAGGACTATGAGTTACCACAAAAATCTGATTTGTTTTAGAAAGTTTAGACAATCTTTCACCAACTGCGTGTGCAACGGCTCCTCCAATACCTTGATCGACTTCATCAAACACCATTACCGTGTCATTTTCAGTTGAAAGAGCGACTTTAATGGCCAAAGCAAATCGAGACATCTCACCTCCCGACGCTATTTTATTGAGAGGCGCTTTTGGCGCGCCAGGGTTTGTTGAAACTAAAAATTGCACTTTATCTTTGCCTGTTGAAGAAAAATCTGAAAATTCAACTTGGGTAAAAAATTTAGCACCACTCATTTTTAGAGGCATCAACTCAGCTTGAACTGAAATATCTAATAATTTAGCAAATTTACGACGGGAATTACTTAGTAAGTCAGCTGATTTATTAAAAAGCGCCCTGGACTCTTCAGCATTTTTCTGAGCCCTCTCTAGATCAATTTCAACTGACTCAATCTCCGAGATTTGCTTGCAAAAGCTTTCATGAACCTCACTAAGTTGATTAACATTGCAATTATACTTTCTTGCAGCTGCTCTTAATTCAAATAACCGCTGTTCAATTTCATCGAGCTTTTGTGGTTCAGGATGAAAAACGTCTAATGTATTATTGACCTCTGATAGCGCCTCTTGCCTCTCAAGCATTGCCGATTCAAGAGCTTTAACAGCTAGTTTAAGAGCAGATACTTTAAAGCTATTTTCAGTGTCTAGTTTATTATACAAACTTTCGAGAT
>JABGVR010000171.1 GCA_018645985.1 Hellea sp.
AACTTACGATCATGAATAATAGTGAGGGTGCCATCAGGCAACCTACACCAGTATAAAAGGTGGCAGTCATAGCCCCATAAGGGACTAATTTGGGGTCAGTCGCCGCTAAGCCGCCTGCGACACCACTGGTCGTCCCCATTAGTCCGCCATATATCATCGCTGATGTTGGGTTATTAAGCCCAACAGTTTTAGCAACAAGCGGAGTGCCAACCATAACTAATACTGACTTTACTAATCCAGCAGCAACGCTAAGTGCCATAACTTCGGTAGTGGCACCTAAAGCTGTTCCGGTTACTGGACCTACTATATATGTAGCAGCCCCCGCCCCAATGGTAGCGATTGATATGGAGTCTGAATAACCAAATAATACTGCTACTATTCCGCCAATGGTAAAAGATAGTATTACACCAATCACTATAGATAAAGCACCCACATAACCCGCTTTTTTTAAAGATGATAAGTCTGCCCCAAAAGCTGTCGAAACAATTGCAAAGTCTCTTAACATTGCACCTCCCATTATACCAATTCCTGCAAATATTGGAATATCCGCTAAACCTTTACTTCCTCCAGTATATTTTCCGCCGAAATAAGCTAATACCAACCCTAAAGTAATTGCGATCGCAGAACCATGAATTCTACCGCGTGTAAGCAAATATGAAAATCTATAAGAAACAAAGACCAATAACCCTATGAAAGCAAATGCGGTTACTAGGTCATTTTTGCTTAAAACGTCGGTTATAACGTCAATCAACATTATCGGATCCAGCTAGTTTAGTGAGTAAGGGAATAACAGAAAAACTAGCTAATACAGCTAAGGATCCTGCCGTGAATGCCATCCAGCCTCCATTAATAGCCCCCGAAACATTTTGGTTGGAAGCCATTGCTACGACAATTGGTATATACATAGCACTCCAAAATGTTATTCCACCTTGTGTCATTGGCTTCATTTTGAATTCAAATAGGGAAGTATTAGCTAAAAATATTAATAAGATCATTGATATACCAACTCCGCCAACATTAGCGTTAATTCCCATTAAACGACCAAGCAGAATTCCGCATATAGAACCCACAAGCATGCAAAATGCTAGTAGTGAGACACCGTAAATAACCATATGCTTTCCCCGAATATTAAAAAACTATATGTAAAAAAAAGTAGATTTTGAACTAACTTTTTAGTGAGCCAAAATAATAATAAGTAAATTATTAATTTGTTTTTATTGACAGTATAGTCATGTTCAAAGATGATATTTAAGTTAGTAAAGTATGTGTCAGATGAATATTAATAAAAAAATTACAATGTCAAATGTGTCTGTAACAGCGGAAGTACAATCCGTAAAAATACAAATTGAAAAAGCTTTAGAGAATTCACTGCCGAATGAAAACACCTGGCCTGTTAAGCTACACAAAGCCCAAAGACATGCCCTCCTCTCGCCTGGAAAAAGATTTCGTCCACTGCTCTGTTATTTTGTAGCTAGTGGTTTGGGTAAAGAAGATGAAGCAGTAATTCTTGTCGGCTGCGTTGCAGAAATGGTACATGCAGCTTCTCTAATACTAGATGACTTACCCTGTATGGATGATGCTGATATGCGTAGAAATCAACCCTCAACCCATATTGCATTCGATGAGAGCACAGCAATTCTGAGCGCTACAGCATTACTAAATCAGGCTTTCTCTGTAATTTCTAAGCTAAATAAAGTTTCAGACTCAGCAAAAGTTATGCTGGTAGACTTATTATCACATACCGTGGGATCAAATGGATTGATAGCCGGGCAAATGGCAGATCTTTCTAACAACAGCTCTGCAACCACCTTGAAAGACGTTGAGGACCTTAATACATTAAAAACAGGAGCTCTCTTTGACTTTAGTATTGAAAGTGCGGCAATCTTAGCAAATGCTTCAGAGGCTAAAAAAAAACACCTTAAAGAATTTTCACGCTATCTTGGGTTGGCTTTTCAATTAATGGATGATGTCAAAGACAAACTTATGACTCAAGAACTAGCAGAAAAATCTATTAATAAAGATATAGGGAAAGCAACAATATTAGCCATAAAAGGATCTAGAGCTTCGATGGAAATTTTAAATAATTATCTAAAAAAATCAAAGGAATCTTTGAAAATGGCTGATCTTAGCAATCTAAATACTTTTGACGTGTTATTTGAAAGCCAATTTTCATTTTTAAAAATTTTACCAAAAAATTAAATAGAATTTTGTAATTTAGAAAGGCAATATAGCGCGGGTACAAAGTATTTTTTTTGTACTATGTCTTGTATCGTGTAATAAATAATAATCCAAAATAGACCTAAATTTTTAATATAATGAATCAAGAGCCAGATACAACATATCATAAAAAAAGCATTACTTATGCCTTAATTATCATAGTCGCATGGTTTATAGTTCATGTATTCAGTGTATTCATGCATTCATTAAGCAACCCTTTGTGGCAGACTTTAATTTTAATTCTATTACAATCATGGCTTTATGCAGGAATTTTCATTGTAGCGCACGATGCCATGCATGGAACGCTATACCCTAAAAATATTAAATTAAATGACTCAATAGGCAGGTTTATTGTCTTTATTTATGCAGGGTTTGACTGGAAAAAAATGAGGTCATCTCATCACGCGCATCACGTTCACTCAGGCACAAATAAAGATCCAGATTATTACTCAAAAAATTCTCAGAAATTTTGGTCTTGGTATAAAAATTTCTTTAGTAATTATTTTAAATGGAAACAGTTTTTTCTCATGGTTGTTTTCACTTTAGTGTATATATTAATTCTAGGTGCTGAATACGAAAATACAATCGTGATGTGGGCTATACCTGCAATACTATCATCTTTTCAGTTATTTTATTTTGGAACATATCTTACTCACAGAAACTCTATACCCTTTAAAGACAAACACAATGCGCGAACAAATGAATTCCCACTTTGGTTGTCACTATTAACTTGTTTTCACTTTGGTTATCATCACGAGCATCATCTATATCCTCATGAACCCTGGTGGCGCCTTCCTGCCCGGAAACTAAACCAGTGATAGAGAGTTTAATAATAATTACTTTAAGTGTAATTGGTATGGAAACTTTTGCTATCTATTTTCATAAATACTTTATGCATGGACCAGGGTGGAAATGGCATAAAAGTCATCATGTTTACACTCAAGGGTACTTCGAAAGAAATGATCTC
>JABGVR010000172.1 GCA_018645985.1 Hellea sp.
ATCTATATTTTTAATACTATTTCTGGGGGTGTGTACGTATTATATTCATGGGGTGTGCAACGGATGGGTGTTTATATCTGTTAACCATTCTAATGGGGGATAGAGAGTCACTGGTAGGTGTTGGGTTAATCTTGAATCACAGGTACTGCTGCATAGCTGAAGGCTCTGTATGAGTCTTATAGAGTCATTAGGGGGTGTGTTTAACGTGATTACATATCATATGAAAATAGGCATATGTGGGGTGTTGGGTAGTTAGGCGTTGTATTATTAGCGACAGAGGTTAGGTGCTAATAACGATGAACACTTCCTATGCGCGCATGCAAATAGATTCATATGGATGACGTTGACTAATTTTCCCGTCAAATTCAAATATATCTAGCATGGCGTTATATCCTGAATCAGTAATCGCCATTTCAACGGGCCAACACCCCATTTGCTGATAAGCATATATGCATTGAGCCAATACTGCTTCATCAATTTTTGGAAACAAAGGTTTTTCTGCTAATGCGATTTTCGCCGCGGGGGTTGATTCCATATATTTACGGGTACGAGCATAGGCTCTGCAAAACGCTTGACCGTCATCACTTTCTAACCAGGTAGGCATAGCGGCCAAACTAGAAAAAGCACATGCTCCCACCATAGGTCCAAGTGCTGCTAATACATAGCCAACCCCATCAGCCTCTAGTTGTTGGGGAGCAGGTCCTTGCTGGTGAATATACTGACCCTTCCCATTCCGAAAAGCCGCTTCCATTTCTTTTGCATTTCCACCGTCAATAATATTAATTTTAGAGATATTAACTCCAGCTTTGTGGCAAGCGTATTTGAACATAGTCATCGGTTGGCCACCATGATGTACAAGTACATCAGCGCCTTCCAAAGAAGACCACTTAAAATTTTGATCATTGTCTCGGCCGGTAATAAAAAATCCATCCATATTATTTATTAGCCCGAAATGGCGTGCCTGTGGCGGATTACCATTTTCTATGGATGAAAAGCCCTGACTAATGGTGGACTGTACAACTTGCGCTTTACCATCCATCAGTGCCTCTAAGGCTGATACACCAGGTTTAGCAACGCTCCAGTCATAATCAAAACCTTCATCAGCTAAAAAGTTACCTGTCATAGTAGAAATTAATGGCGAATAAAAAGCTGAAAATAATGTAAATTGAAGATGAATTTTAGGCATTTGTTAACCTCTCTAGAATTTAAAAATAACGTTACTATTTCTTGATCAATAGATGCGCTTCATATGGCGTCTAACACCGAAAGACTGAGGCTGATGCATGACTTTATTATTGTCAATAAAAGCTTCTATTCTCACCACTTTGAAAATCTTTTTGAGGTTTCTGAAGTGATGAAATAATTAGGAAAATCAGACTTATTTCTCCACAAGCCACTCTTCAATTAATCTTCTAGAAATAGATAATTTCCGTGGTAGGAAATTAGTTAAACCATCAAATTGATTTATTTGTTCACGGCTAAACCAATGCGCTGCTTCTATTTCTTGAGTGTTGACTTTCAATCTAGTAGAAGCAGCTTCAGCCCGAAAGCCAACCATCAGTGAGGCTGGAAATGGCCAGGGCTGAGAATGTTGGTATTGTACATTTTTTACAAAGATCCCAGCTTCTTCATAAACTTCTCGCGCTACAGCATGTTCTAATGTTTCACCTGGTTCAACAAAGCCAGCAAGTACAGACAACATTCCTTCTGGCCACACCGACTGACGGCCAAGCAAGATTTTGTTTTCAAACGTAACAGCCATGATAACGGCTGCGTCTGTTCTTGGAAAATGAGTTGCACCGCAATCAAGGTTACAACAAGTCCGGGTATGCCCCCCTTGGCTGGACTCAGTTAAACTTCCACAGTTATTGCAAAAAAGAGACTTTGAGTGCCAAAAACACATTGCCTTTGCGTAGGCTAGGATAGAACCTTCATCACCTAAAATTGATGGGTCAGCTTTGCGTAAATCTCCAAATTGACCTATTTTAGACAAATACCCTAAGGCGTCTTCACTATATTTAGAAATATCAAGACAAATATAATCGTTATCATTTCGGTCTTTGCCTAGATAAATTGAGAGAGCCTCCTCTAAAAACAGTTCTGACTCATCATAGGAGAGGCATTGCATTGCTGTTAAACCTAGTTCGCTACATTTGAAAAAATTTTGGGTTCTCCATACGATGATAAAGCGAGTTCCTGGTGCCTTAAATAACTGTCTGATAAAGTTGAGGTCACTCCTAGCCGAGTCGTTTCTATCAAGGCCGCCATAGCTAAAATGATGCGGAGATACGGGGTGAATTAGATGGGGATCAAAGACAGACATATGAACCTAAAGTTTCGCGACCAAGCTTCTCGTAATTATGTAGTTTGTTTGGTTCCGGTTCCATAGTCAATACATGGAGATTAGACCAAGAATGTTGTTAAAGTCTTTAAGAGCCACCATCTCCAAAATTAGTACAAAGTCACGTATTTAAATTATATAATATATTGTATTATATATGTTTTATTTATTTAAACCATATTTTGGTTAATTTATATAATTTAATAGGTAATTATAGAAATTTATAAATTATAATTGAGCAAAAAATTATGCATCTCTCCTATAAAGAGCAGCACGAGGAGAGTTTGCTCCTGCTTTACCAGGCTGTATGAGTGTAATAGCCCCCAACTTCTCTAGCTTTTTCATTATGGGTGCTATGTTTGTCCTAGAACATCCGCATTTGGCAGCTGCTTCTTTTGTGGTCCATGTGAAGGTATCACCCTTGGGATACTCACGCTTAATCTTGCCCCACATGAAATAGAGATTCTTATTATCCTCATCCAGTATGGCAGCCTCAACCCTGTCTAACTTCAAGTGCTTTTCAACCTGATTGTCTAAGAAGTTCCAGAGTGTTTGAATTTGTGTATCTGATAGTTCTAACGCTTTGTGACGAAATAAAAGCTGGGCTAGCTGGTCAGTGAAGATAGCTTCATCCTTACCCATATCAGCTATGTACTTTGCAACATCACGTGCGTCTTTGAACAGTTCTGGCTTACCTTCAATGAAGCCATCACCTAATTGCTCACGCTGATAGCTTGCTTGGGCTGTGCGATGCTTCGCATCTTTGAGTGCCTTACCTTTCTTCTTAGGCTTTAGTAAAGGCTTCAGCGCTTCATAGAAGTCATGCAGAGACTGATATTCTTTACGAGTTATTTTGCTTTTGATTCCATGATGTTCATCACTGCCGTTATCAAAATACTTCTGCATCCAAAAGTTTTGGGGCTGCTCATATTTGGGATAAGCATCTGCTATGTCCGTATGGCTTCCATCAAAGTGAATAATCCTGATAGCCTCCCACTCTAAATGGGCAAGTATCTTATTTTCTGTATCAAAGAATCTTGGTTCAATATCCTTCATGCACTCTCCTGTAACTGTTACAAATAGCTTTCATAGGCATAGCTAAAAGCCATGTCTTTTCTTGGGTTATTGCGGTATAGTTTTGGAGGTACAAACATACCACACAATAGTATAAAATACAAATATGGTTCAGGTACGTATAGGTACTACAATATTACATAGTAATAGTAGATTCTTCACTAAGGCTCAGAACCATATTTTCTTTATTAATTCATGTTAGTGTACACTTAGATATAACACTTAAGTGTAGCACTCTGAATAATGCTACGCAGTAGCTAAGTATACGTATCAATAAAATACCCCTTGTATATACCACTTTCGTATCCCATCCGTGTTGTCCAATACGCCTTTGAGCCTTCTTCATAGGAGCCTCACACAGAGTCCTCATAGCAACATAGTGCGCCTGTGATTCAGAAGGATAACGCAAGCCGTCAGCAGGACTCACAGAGCCATACACGGCATGTCTGTGATGCAACCTTTGCTGCTATGTTGTTAACCCATGCTTGATGTTTAGTGGGTAAGTGAATTTGTTTAACAAGTGTCCAACGGATATTGCAAAATCCATTTTTTTGGGCAATCATGTTTAGAGGATTGTGGCAGTTGATTAGGCTGCTGATATTTAGGATGTGAACGTCACCAAAAATGAATAGAACATA
>JABGVR010000173.1 GCA_018645985.1 Hellea sp.
CTTACCTCTCCATATCTCTAGATTACCAGTTTTAGAGGCAGTTCCGAGGTTGAGCCCCGGGATTTCACCCCTAACTTAATAATCCGCCTACGCACGCTTTACGCCCAGTAATTCCGAACAACGCTAGCCCCCTCCGTATTACCGCGGCTGCTGGCACGAATTTAGCCGGGGCTTCTTCTGATGCTACTGTCATTATCATCCCTGGCGAAAGAGTTTTACAACCCTAAGGCCTTCATCATTCACGCGGCATGGCTGGATCAGGGTTGCCCCCATTGTCCAATATTCCCCACTGCTGCCAACCGTAGTTGTCTGGGCCGTGTCTCAGTCCCAGTGTGGCTGATCATCCTCTCAGACCAGCTATAGATCGTCGCCTTGGTGAGCCATTACCTCACCAACTAGCTAATCTAACGCGGCCCCATCTTTCACCGATAAATCTTTCCCCCGGAGGGCGTATACGGTATTAGCAGTCGTTTCCAACTGTTGTTCCGTAGAAAAAGGTAGGTTGCCACGCGTTACTCACCCGTCTGCCACTTTCCACTTACCGAAGTAAGCTTCTCGTTCGACTTGCATGTGTTAAGCCTGCCGCCAGCGTTCGTTCTGAGCCAGAATCAAACTCTCATGTTGAAAGTTGATCCGACTGTGTCGTTTATTCACTGGCGTTACATATAAATATGTAGCGCTTGTGCGTTTCAAAAAAATTACGAAAACCTCTATCAGGACCTAAGTCCTTCAAGCGATTTCATTATTTTCATAAAGAGAAACGTCAACAACAGTCGTTCAAATGTTTTGCAGTTTGTTACCAAATCTGCGTCACAGTCAAACGCTGCCTGCGTCTCCCTTCCCAATATTCACAATGTCAAACAGCTATGGAAGCGTTATTCTACTTCCAAAACAAAAGGCCTAACTTGAGGCCTTAGCGCCCGCAAGGTTTCCCTCAGCGAGGAGCGCTATATAGGCAAAGGGTTTTTCACTTGCAACACCTTTTTTCACAAAATCGATAAAAAAACGTATATAACTAAATACGAAAACTGAAAGATAACAAAAACTCAATAATTACTAGGTTTTTAATATCTTAAAGTATTAAAATAAATTGATTTCGATTTCTTCATTACTGCATTTCAACCAAAAAAACTATAAAAAAATTTGAGTACCGTAAAATAAATCGATTTAGAAATGTTTTTTGTTCATTTGTTATTGCCAACCGCGTGATATAAAGAGTGATAAGATAAAGATGAGTGAAACAAACTCAATGAAAGACTGGAAATGAGGATAACTATGCATAATTTAAACATAATTAACAAAAAAACAAAGCGTAGTAGAGTATTAGCATACCTTGTATTACCCACAATAACACTATTATCGGCATGCGTAGAAATTCAAAGCAGCAGTCATAGCACTGAAAAAAATAATACACCGGATACCCACAAAGAAGAACCTGGGCAGGCCAAAAATGTAATTTTATTCATAGGTGACGGCATGGGAATATCAACAATAACCGCTACTAGGATATTTGACGGCCAATCTAAAGATATGGAAGGGGAAGAGAATAGCCTCGCATTTGACAACTTTGAGAACGTAGCTTTGATAAAAACTTACAATACCAATGCTCAAGTCCCAGACAGTGCGGGAACAGCAACAGCAATAATGTCAGGATATAAAACAAATATAGGCACTATAAATGTGAGACCCGGTCAGAAATATGAGGGATGCGGCAGTATACCAGCCATTAAAACTCTAACTGATCGCAGTCATTCAGCTGGTAAGTCAGTAGGTATTGTAACGACGACAAGAATTACACATGCAACTCCTGCAGCGATGTTTGCACATGCCGATAATAGAAATTGGGAATCAGACAATGAAGTACCTAGAGAAGCAAAGGATGCGGGCTGTAAAAGTATAGCTCAGCAGATGGTTGAAAGTGAAGCAGAAATTATAATGGGCGGAGGGACCTCTAAGTTTTCAGAGAATCAATTGAATACCCTAAAGGCCAATTATACTTTTGCTGCGAACAAAGCTGATATGAAAAATTTTAAAGACGGAAAACTAAGAGCTTTATTTAGCAAATCACACATGAGTTTTGAGGCTGACCGGGACCCGGCTGAACAGCCATCTCTGGCTGAAATGACAGAAACGGCAATAAAAAACCTGAAATCCAACCAAGAGGGGTATGTTCTAATGGTTGAGGCCGGTCGTATTGACCATGCCCATCACGGAACAAATGCCTTTCGGGCCCTGACCGATGCACAAGCTCTCAATGAAGCTGTGAAGGTTGCAATTGAAATGGCAAGTGAAGAAACACTCATAATGGTAACGGCGGACCATAGCCATGTCTTCACAATGGCTGGTTACCCAGTTAGAGGCAACCCTATATTAGGTCTAGTGAAGTCAATTGACCAAACCACAGGCCTACCATCTGACAGTTATGAAAAAGCTCTTGATGGTAAGCCCTATACTACACTGGGTTATCACAATGGACCTCATTTAAGGGTTGCGAGTGCAGATAACAGACCATTAACGAATGAAGACGTACAGGATAGGAACTACCGCCAACAAACAGCAATACCCATGAATACTGAGACACACGCGGGTGAGGATGTTGCATTATTTGGTCATGGACCTGGATCAGAAAACATAAGAGGTGTAATGGAGCAAAATAAAATATCTGATGTCATAGACCTAGCTTTAGGGCTAAATTAGGTAGTTAAAGATAATAAGGGACTCATTTGGTAATTTGAAATCGTGAGTCAAATTTTCCTTTTGTGATCATCTCATTAATCAGTTCCGCTGAGCCAGCACATAAAGTCCAACCCATGTGGCCATGGCCGGTATTCACCCATAACCCTGATAATGAAGTCTCACAGATATAAGGCTTTCCCGATAAAGACATTGGCCGCAAACCCGACCATATCTCTTTGGCTGGTTTCAAAGAATTTATTATATCTGGAGCCAGCTCTGACCATCTTTCGAGCAGCACAACTTCAGAAATTTCATCACATGTTCCAGAAATACGTAATTGGTCATCAAAAACAGTTATTGCAGAGTGCGATGCACTATCCATTATTGGGGCATTAGGAAGTCTCGTTTTGGGCCTTTCGTAATTTATAGCATATCCGCTAACAGGTTTTATCGGTAGTTCCAAATCAACTTGCCGCATTAGATCTGAGCTTGATGCGCCTGCTGCGATAATAACATGATCAGCATCTATAATGCACTCATTTAACTGCAGAGAAACTCTCATGTTTTTTTCTTTGAGTCTCAATGATCTAGCATTATATATAAAATTTATTCCGCGCCGCTGTAAATCAGCCTCAAGGTTTAATGCATATTCTCTGGCATTCCCCCATTTATCTCCTTCAAAGTAAAGAGCGGGGTGGCCTAACGTATCAGTTTCATGAGTTACTTGAATGGATTCAATACTATTACTTTTATAATCATTCATGGCATCATGAGCCGAAACAAGGTCGCCATATATTTTGTAACAACCTGATTTTATTTTTTGATTACCAAAACCCAGTCGAGCCGAGACACCTTTCTGAACAACACTTGATCTCAAGGCTAACTGATGAACAGCTTTGAAAGCTGTGGATGCATCTCCCTTTTTTTTATCGACTAACCATGGCCAAGATTGGCTGGGGTGTAACATGCCAGAATTAGAGTAACTTGCACCATAGACAGGGCCATGTTGTGACTCAATTACTGTAACTCTATGACCAGCTAGCGCTAATAAGTCAGCAGATGAGAGACCAACTAATCCCGCACCAATAATTATAATATTCAAGCTGTTTTGCATCAATGGGCCGTATATTAATTATGAGTTGTTTAAGTTCAAGCTATATGAGGCTTTACTAATTAGACTCAAGTACTTTATGGAGAATGTATGCGCCTTGTAAAACTGATTTTTTTAACAACCATTGCCATCATTCTATCTTGTTGCCAAACTGTCTCACCCGAAAACCCTGGCACCCTAGTTATGACAGCTATGGGGCCCATACAAGGCACCATAACAAAAGATGAAAATGTTTTTAATTATAAAGGCATCCCTTATGCAAAACCTCCTCTGGGTAAATTAAGGTGGAGCCCCCCTGAGGAAACTGACAGCTGGGCTGAAGTAAAATTGGCTAATAGTTATGGTAATCGCTGCATGCAGCCAGATGATACGGAGGATGGATATTTCAATCGATTAATCGAGGGACATGGGTTAAATAAATTCCTAACTTATTTAATCAAGAAAGGCGTCGCATCTCAAAAGCCCGCACCCATGAGTGAGGACTGTCTGTACTTAAACATTCGTACTGACAACATTCGTGGTGACAAGAAGGGTAAAAAATTAAAGCCCGTAATGGTCTGGATTCACGGCGGGGGTCATCAGTTCGGCTCAAGCGATCTCAGCTACTATCAAAGCAATACTTTGGTAAATAAAGGTGTTGTTCTTGTAACCATAAACTATAGGCTAGGTGTTATGGGTTATATGGCCCATCCATCTTTGTCCAAATCCGACCCAAACGGGGTGTCTGGAAACTACGGTACACTTGATCAGATAGCAGCTCTCGAATGGGTACAAAAGAATATAAATTCCTTCGGGGGAGACCCCAATAATGTTACTATTTTTGGGGAAAGCGCAGGTGCTTGGTCCGTCACAGAACTCATGGCCACACCTCTAGCAGGAGGACTTTTCCACAAAGCGATTGGTCAAAGCGGAGCATCTTCATACCATATGGGACAAATGGATGGTGAAGGTGTTGGGTGGCCTAGTGGTTATCAAACTGGCCTTGTTGTTACAGAAGCCCTTGGCCTCAAAAACCCTACAGCAAAAGACCTAAGGGCCATTCCTGCAGAGAAGATTCAAAGCGTGGTAACAGAAAAAATGAGCGAGGGTTTTCACCATGTTCGCGACGGATACGTATTTCCAGAAAATGTAGGTTTATCTTTCTCGAAAAATAAATACAACAAAGTACCTATGCTTTTCGGCTACAATTCAGATGAAGGTACATTATTTTTTCCAGATGACGAACAACCCACCATATGGATACCGGACTTAACCCCGGGATCTAAAAAAGAACTATCGACAAAATTAAAAGAATTTTTTCCTGCAAATCACGAAAAACTGATTGACCTTTATAATCTCGATGAGGACTTTACAGCAGGGGGTACTCAATGGATGGGGGATGAGATATTTGGTGTAAATATACGTTACGTAACTCGGCAAAATGAAATTCATGGGGGGGAAAGCTATTTATACCATTTCTCTAGGGTCCCGCCCAGCAACAAACAAACCATAGGGGCCTTTCATGCCGCTGAAATCCCATTTGTATTTGGGAGCTACGAAAAAACAATTGGCTACAGTAAAGAAGATATAAAACTAGCAGAGCTCATGCAGAATTACTGGGTAAATTTTGCAAAAAATGGTAACCCTAACGGAGATAATCTACCTGAGTGGCCGCTTCATAAAAACATAAACTGGATGAAATTTACGGCCAACACCGGTGAAAACTCTGAAGCAATAAAATATTTACGAGAAGAAAAACTGGACGCACTTGAGGAAGGACTATTGTTATTCCTTGCAAAGCTCGAGAAAACTCATACCGTAGGAAAATAGTAAACTTTTTAATGGCGCAAATTGTCATTTAATTTAATATTTACCTATTTTACCTAAAATACTCATCATGGGCTTATACAAGAAAATAATATTGCCGTGGTGCTTAGACAAAGCCTGTGGGACAAATGCGATAACCAAACAGAGAGAGAAAATTATTCCCCTTGCATCAGGCGTAGTTCTAGAAATTGGAATAGGGTCTGGATTAAATATACCTCACTATGACAGCAAAAAAGTTATCAAAGTTCTTGGTTTAGAGCCTGACGAAAAAATGTGGAAGAAATCTATCAAAAAAAGAGACTATTCCGATCTTTCCATCGAACGCATCGGTCTATCAGGAGAAGAAGTTCCTTTAAAAAACAACTCCGTTGATAACGTGGTTGTTACATATTCATTATGCACTATACCAGATGCAGTAAAAGCCCTTCTTGAAATGAAGCGGGTTCTTCGGCCCGGAGGGAAAATATTTTTCTCTGAGCATGGAAAAGCCCCTGATATCCAAATTCAAAAACAACAAAATTTTATCGATCCACTTTGGGGTAAAATAGCAGGTGGTTGCCATACTGGGCGTGACATACCTTTTTTATTTAAACAAGCAGGTTTAAAGTTTGAATTTCTTGAAGAAATGTATATCCCTGGCCCAAAAGTTTTAAGTTACAATTATTGGGGGGCGGCTTTTGCCTGACAACATCCAATTATTTTATTTATAACTAGACACTTATTTTGCATGTATAAATTGTAGAGCAATGAAACCAAATAAAGCGCAAACGAAAAGTATAACAAAAGATACTAAACGCCAAGGCCGGCCAGGTAGATTGCCATTATCTGACTCTGCAAAAATTACCCGCAAAATTACAGCTATCACACTTTGTGTCGGGCTAATTTTAGCAACAGGAAAGTGGTATATTTATAGCGAAAGTAATTCAGTTGGTATATTGTCGTCCTTAGTCCATTCTACATTAGATCTTTTAGGCTCTGCATCTAGTTTCTTAGCTGTTCGATACGCGGCTAAACCTCCGAATGATAAATTCAAGTTTGGGCATGGTAAGGCTGAAAGCTTTTCTGCTGTTTTTCAAGTCTGCCTGATTATTTTAGGGGCATTTCACCTTTTTGAAGCCATTATCGATAGAGTTTCTAATCCACACACATTAATACAAGGTGATGTAGCTATTATTATTATGATCACTTTGACTCTCATAACCTTTTGTTTGTTAATTTTACAAACTCGCGCCGTACAATCTACAGGATCAATAGCCGTTCGTGGTGATAGAGCGCATTACTTAGCTGATCTTTTTGCGAATATATTCGTAATCGTAGGAATAGCATTATCAAGCTTTACTATTTTGATATGGGCTGATGCGGCTGTAGGAGGGTTAATGGCAATCTGGTTGTTATGGACCGCATTTAAAATAGCTAAATTAGCATGGGCACAACTTATGGATAAAGAGCTCACTAGTTCAGAAAAAGACCTCATAAGACAATTAGCCCTGGAGGATAATCAAGTGATTGCAGTGCACGATCTGCGAACTAGAGCATCAGGTCCCCATATCCACATACAAATGCGCCTAGACCTCGATGATAAAATATCACTATCAGGAACCCATGACATCGTTTTGGCAGCAGAAAATAGGATGATGAAAGCATTTCAAGCCGCAGATATTTTAATTTATCCGCACCCAGTAAGTTGCGAACATAAGCATGGAAACAGACACTTTAACAACACCTTACCAAAAAATTAAAATTTCTTGGTAATCATTTTTAGAATATACAGATGAGAAAACTTTATCATTTCCCAATTGACCCAGCTTCTCGGCAAGCAAGAATTGCTCTTGCAGAGAAAAAATTAAAAGTGAAACTTGAGCAAATTGATCCATGGCAAACAAACAATGAGTTCATGAGCATTACTCCCGAAGGGGTACCCCCCACATTAGTTGATCTCGTACCAGGGGGTACAATCACAATTTGTGGGGCACGGGCAATATGTGAATATGTGAATGAGGGGTCGAGTCGGCACCCATTACTACCTGAGGAACGGTCTGCTCGCGCTGAATCAAGACGGATCGCAGCCTGGTTCGATATAAAATTTTCTCAAGAAGTAAACGCATATATTTTGCATGAAAAAATTGAAAAAAGTTTCTCAAACTTAGGTCCAACAGATACACAAACATTGAGGGATGGAAGAGAGCACTTAGATTATCACCTATCATACTTAACTTGGGTTTTGGAGCAAAGAGATTGGTTGGCAGGAGATACTTTTAGTTTAGCAGACATAGCTGGAGTTGCCCATATATCTTGTCTAGATTTTTTGAGTGAGATTAACTGGAAGAATTGGCCTGAAGTAAAGCGATGGTACCAAACCGCAAAATCAAGGCCTTCCGTACAAGGATTATTAACCGATCGTTTGCCCGGCTTTAGGGCCCCAAGGCACTACACGGATCTGGATTTTTAATTTGTTTAGCTTAACAAAAACAATACTTGATAGATGTAATGAGTTAAATTTTACGAAGCCATATGTTGTGAATTTAGAAACTTATGGCCAAAAAACTGCTGACGATTTACGTGAATATATTGATAAAAAATACCATGGCACAATGTCTTGGATGCAGGAAACAGAGACGCGACGCAATCACCCTAATAGTCTTTGGCCAGATGCAAAGTCAGCAATTGTAATGGGTCTAAATTACGGCCCCTATGTTGATCCACTTATAAGTTTAAAAGACAAAGAGAAGGCATCTATTTCTGTTTACGCTAGGAATCAAGATTATCATAAAATCATTAAAGGACGACTCAAAGAAATTGGTGGGCTGATTGCACGTGATACAGGCAAGGATATAAAAGTATTTGTGGATACGGCCCCACTCATGGAAAAACCACTAGCTGCTGCCGCTGGACTAGGCTGGCAAGGAAAGCACACTAATCTTGTAAGTAGAGAATATGGGTCTTGGTTATTTCTCGGGGTAATTTTATCTGCAGCAAAAATTGAAGCCTCTGATGCAGAAATTAATCATTGCGGCACTTGCAACGAATGCATAAATATTTGTCCAACTGATGCTTTTCCTGAGCCCTATAAAATAGATGCTCGCAAATGTATATCCTACTTAACGATTGAACATAAGGGGCCAGTAGAAGAAAGTTTAAGAAGTAAAATGGGTAATCGGATATATGGGTGTGACGATTGCTTAGCAATATGTCCATGGAATAAATTCGCACAAACGGCTGCAGAAATTAAAGTTAAAGCCAAAGAAGCTCTGAATAACCCTGATTTATCTGAACTTGCCTCACTTTCCGATCTGAAATTTCGGCAATACTTTGCAAATTCACCCATAAAGAGAATCGGAAGAAACCAGTTTGTAAGAAATGTTTTATACGCTATTGGGAATAGTGAAAATATAGACCTTATCAAAGCAGTTGAAGAGCATTTGGAATCAGATGTTTTTATTATTAAAGACGCAGCAGAATGGGCGTATTTACAACTGACTAACACGCAAGTAAAATTAGAATAAAAATTAACTATATTTGGAAAAGAAGGTGATATGCCTAACGACTTTATAATAACACTATTGTGTTTAGCTTTGTGTGTTCTTCTGGGTATATTTAGCTTCAAAAAACACTTTGCTAAACACGAAAAACTTAAGCCTCGAATGGTTCCTTGGATTATAATTAGCTTAGGATCGATAGCAACTGCATTTATGTTATTTGTTCATTTAGTAAATATATTAGGAATAGAAACTGGAAGAAACTAACCAAATTTAATGAGATTAACCCATCGCCGTGTATACAAACTGGCCTTCAGAATTATATTCTCTAGTTATAAGCCCTCTATAGTTCAGGCAGTTAAGGTGGGCTATGGCCTCGCCTACTGCCATCATTCGGTTTCCATCGTCAATTTTACGCCTGAATAAAACAGAGTAAACCTCAGTTGATAATCTAGGGGTACTGCAATATTCTAAAAGCCTATTAAGGGCCTTTTCATGATGCTCAACAAGTCTATCAAGCCGGCGATGAGCGCCCGTAAATGGCAACCCATGGGCGGGTGCGATTAAAACATCTTCAGGAAGACTGCTTTTTAAGTGCTTACAGCTGCTTATCCAGTCTTCTAATGGGTTCGAATTGGGCTCTGTTGGCCATACTGATACATTCGAGCTAATATTTGGCAACAACTGGTCGCCCGTTAGGCATAAATTTAGTTCTTGGCTGTAAAGGCAGGCGTGTTCAGGGGAATGACCTGATCCAACTATTACTTGCCAGTCCATATTATTTATTACTATTTTATCATTCTCTATAAGTCTGTCATAACTATGCGGTAAGGCAGTAATTGCTTTTCCAAAGCCCCCAAAACGTGTTTTGTAAAGTTCAATTTGCTGTTCAGTAAATCCAGCCTTTTTATAATAACTTATACCTTCTGATGGAGCAACTTGGCCAGTATCCGCTGCCATTAAACGGCATAAAAAATATTCATCTCTTGTCATGAGAAGAGGCGCATCAAATTTCTTGCAAATCCATCCGGCAAGTCCAGTATGGTCTGGGTGTAAATGAGTGCATACGACTCTATTAACAGACTGACCCTTCATTAATTTTGAAAAATGGTTTTGCCAAATGCTCTTGCTAGCCTTATTGCCTATCCCTGTATCTACAACAACCCATTCATCTCCATCTCTTAGCGCCCAAAGATTTATATGGTCTAAACCTTTCATAGGTAAATCAAATCTTAACCAAAAAACACCATCAGCTATTTCAGTAGCTGATCCTGATTTAGGAGCTTCCTCAATAATAAAATTTAACATATTTGAGGCCAATGCATTAAAACCTTTTATTATTATGTAATTCGAGTTTTGGTAGAAAAACTAGTATATATCTTAGCGGCCGGTGTCTATCTAGTTTCTAAACATAAGTTAAATTTAATATATCCTAAGTAATGCTTTTATTTTGGCATATCTTTAGTACATAAAAATTTTTCTATAGTATTTTTAAGTCCAATTTAATATTAAACTATCCACGTTTGGACGAAGGCGCTCCTGTGGTGGTTCATTTACAGTCCCAATATAAACAAACCCTGAAATAGCCTCTGATGCGTCTAAGCCCATCGCAGAAAATACATTCGCATCATAAGCACACCATTCTGTTAGCCACTGAGCACCATAACCCCCAGCTTGAGCAGCTAAACATAGGTTATAACAAACTAACCCTGAGGTAATGAGCTGTTCTCTTTGAGGTGTGCCTCGAGAACATATTTTGGGACTTGAAATAACAGCAATTACCAATGGCGCACGTAAGAATTTCTCTTTTTCAAAAATAACTCTATCAGTAGAGGCGTTTTTATTAGCCTTCAAATATGCTTGCTTTAAGTGCTCCCCAAATTTACGGCGGCTTTCGCCCTCAAAAACAATGAATCTCCATGGATTAAGTTTTCTGTGGTCTGGTACCCTTGAAGCAATATGTAGAAATTCACTCAGCTCTTGCTTGCTAGGCCCAGGGGTGCTCATTAATCTCACAAGATTAGACCTTCGGGTTCTCAGAAAATTAGTAATGGACTCATCGGATTTAGGTGAGCGCAATTTCACTTTTATGTTGTTCACATTTCTTCCTTATTTAATAAGAATTTCATCTTATTTTAATTTATACTTAAATGAAAGACACCCTAAAAAATAATTCCTAAGGTTTATTTTACACTTTAAAAAAAGTACAATAAAGAACAGTAAAGCAAACTACCCTTATTTTGACTTTTAAAATTGGATTATAAAATGATTGATGAACGCCTGAAAGAATTGAAATTAGAACTACCTTCACCCCCCAAAGCTGTAGCAAATTATATCCCTTATGTGATTTCTGGAAATTTAGTATTCATTTCAGGACAAATCTCGAAAATCGGGGAAACAATAATACAAGGTAGACTCGGAGAAAATTTAACTATCGAGCAAGGTAGAGAGGCGGCAAAACTATCTGGACTTAACCTGCTTGCGCAAATGAAGGCAGCTTGCGATGGAGACTTATCACGAGTCCAGAAAATCATAAAAATAGGCGGGTTTGTTCAGTCACTACCGACTACCACTCACGCTGATATACCGACTATTATAAATGGCTGCTCCGACCTAATGGTCCAAGTTTTTGGAGAGACTGGTCGTCACGCTAGGTTTGCAGTATCATCACCGAGCTTACCGCTCGATGTCGCAGTGGAAATTGATGCAATAATTGAAATTACTAAACAAGAGACTTACTAGAAATTAATGTCCAGTTTTTCAATACAGCTTCTGAAGGGTATTAATGAGATATCAGAAAAAAGTTGGGATATGCAATTACCACCATGTAAAAATCCTTTTCTTTCATGGAGGTTTTTGCATGCATGTGAAGAAAGCGGCTCATCATCACCGAACACAGGCTGGACGCCCAAACATTTAATTCTTAGGGATAACAATAAAAATCATATTGGTAGCCTACCCCTTTATTTAAAGAGCCACAGTCAGGGTGAATATGTCTTTGATCATGGATGGGCCCAAGCTCTTGAACGTGTTGGGGAAAATTATTATCCAAAACTTCAGTGCTCTATTCCCTTTACACCAGTTTCTGGCCCTAGATTGCTTACAAAAGGTGAAAAAAACAAAGCCTTTTTATCGACAGAAATTATAAAATTATGTGAAAAATGGGGACTATCTGGTATTCATTTTACTTTTCTGCAAGATGAAGATTTAAATATTTTGAAAAAATTAGGGTTTTCTCACCGTGAGGACAGACAATTTCATTTTTTGAACCGTGGATATAATAATTTCGATAATTTTCTAAATTCTTTGTCATCTCGAAAACGCAAAAATATTAAAAAAGAAAGACAAATTGCTAATGAAGGCGTTACTATTAAACGGCTTTCGGGCGACGATATAAAAGAAGAACATTGGGATTACTTTTGGAAATGTTATATAGACACATCCTTTCGAAAATGGGGCCGGCCCTATTTAACACGATATTTCTTTGAAATCATGCAAGATACAATGAGAGATGATATTATTCTTATTATGGCCTTTGAGGGTGATCAAGCGGTTGGTGCTGCCCTTAATTATATTGGTTCCGATACTATTTATGGAAGAAATTGGGGTAGCTTAACTTACAAACCATGCCTCCACTTTGAACTTTGTTATTATCAGGCTATCGAGGCAGCTATAGAGCATAAATTGAAAAAAGTGGAAGCAGGTGCACAAGGTGAACATAAATTGGCTAGAGGGTATGAGCCAGTGACTACTCATAGTGCGCACTACCTATCCCACCCTGGATTAAAGCATGCCGTTAATAAATATCTAACAAGAGAGAGAAATGCAGTTGAATCAGAAATTCACTACTTAAGTAAGCATACACCCTTCAAAAAAGGGTGATTAACTAGGGGCAACTTACTCTATACATAATATAAAAATTAATTCACAAATTTACGAAAGCGAAAAATAAATATGCCCTTATTAGATGATTATAATAATGATAATGTATTCGCAAAAATTATTCGGGGGGAAATGCCCTGCCACAGAATATATGAAGATGAAAGCGTGCTTTCATTTTTAGATATTTTTCCTCAATCTGAAGGTCACGCTATCGTAATACCAAAAAAGTCGTCAAGAAATCTTTTAGGGCTAAACTCAAAAGATATAGGCAGAGTATTTGGGGCAGTTCAAAGGATATCTAAAGCAGTAAATGATACATTAAGTCCTGATGGCATTATTATAACTCAGCTCAATGGCTCAGCGGCTGGGCAAACTGTTTTTCATACCCATGTACACATAATACCTAGCTATAATGAAAGAATAATTATCAATCATAATGATAAAAAACC
>JABGVR010000174.1 GCA_018645985.1 Hellea sp.
AGTGCTTTTTTCATTATTTAAGTTTCCCCATTGGAGTTGTTATCTCACGTCTCATAAGGAATGTTATTTGGTTTTGAAGGCCAGGCAGGCTACCGCACTCCCGGGTGAATTGGGGAGTGAAATCGAGGTAGAAGGCGGTATCATGTTGCATGATGTTCTTCAAATTACAACTATCATTTCAGTATTTTTTTGACCAGACTGATCGTCTTCGGACAAGGCGGCCTCCAAATCCTCAATTTCATCATTAAGACGCTCATATTCCTTGCGTTTGAGCTTTAAAAATCGCTTCGTAATAAGGGTTTTTTCTTTAATTCCCTTAGGCGTAAGGAGATAGAGATATTTGGTTTTGCTCGGGCTTTCTTTAAAGCGCTCAACCTTTAAAGCCCCGGATTCAACAAGTGACTTGAGACAATAATTTACCGTCCCCAGGCTCACCTTGATATTTTTTGCAATTTCGCGCTGACTTAAATATGGAGATCGATCCAATAAGCGCAAAAGCTTGCTGGAGGTTTCCAAATTGGGCGTTCGGTTTTTATTTTTCATGGAAGACAATTTTTATCTGTTTTAATGTCCAGACACGCTACCGCACTCCTGGGTGAAACCAAGAGCTTCTAGGCCGTTCAATTAATGAACGCGACCACCAAAGCACATCCAGACTTTAATGGAAACTATCATTTCTAACTATGAAGGAAGTTCTGTTTAGCGAATTCGGTCAGGCTTGGCCGGGGCTGTTAAAGCGCTTCAGACATCGGATCTTTCAAGCTCAGTTTTTGCTATGTCAACGCGGGTAGTTTGCCCCATAAACTGCAAAAGCAGCCGCGCGCAATCACCGGGAAGCAGCGTCTCGATTTGACCGTTAAACTCAGAAAAAGCCCCTGATAATATTTTAACGCGGTCACCTGTCGCCAAGTCAGTTAGCGGCAGCAAAATATTCTTTTGATCGCAGCGCAGCCTCAAGCTGTCTATTAATTCCTGTGGCACAGGAGCGGGCAGGTTCTGCGAGAAACTTATGAGCTTTGACACGCCTATTGTAGAATTTACTTTCCGCCAATCACTTTGGCGTTCGCCGAAGCGAATAAAAAGGTAACCTGGGAAAACAGGTTTCAGAGTTTCACCTATTTGTCGCGCATGTCTGACCGTTTTACGTCGAAGCGGCATGAAGGACTGAAAACCCTGACGATTAAGATTTGCAACAGCCTTCGAGAAGCCGTTTGCTTTTAGCTGTGCCGCATACCAATTAGCCGACAAAGATTTAGTTTTTTCAGTCATATTAACCATTCATTGCAAGTAGTAGAATTACTTTACCGTGTTTCAACAATTAAAATCCAGCTCGGATAGGCGCTAAGATAACACATTACCCTTGCAATTTGGCCGCGATTAGACCCCATATTTCCTCGCCAAGCGGAAGCTTAATAGCAGAATTAGAAGCAGACTAAACACACCCAAAGTGTCGCCAACTAAATAAGTTGCCAAGATGGAAAGATGCAAAGATGGTTCGATATATGGCGATAAAATAAGCGAATTACCCAAGGAGTTGATGATTGAGGCAATGAAACCAACCATTAAAATCGAGCGCCAATGCTTGACCTTTCTGTTTCTTACTGAAACGTCAAACCCAATCCAGTCAACTAAAACAAACGCCATGGGAACACAAAAGGTTCCCACCAATACTAACGCCAAAGCGGTGAGACTGAATTCCCCAAGCCAGAACAGGGGATAAACAAATAAATGCCCACAAAATAGGGGTATTACTGCCCGCTCTTTGTAAAGCCATATAGACAGAACCCGCATGCCATGTGGCAGAAAAAGAAGGGACGCATAGGTCGTCTGGGGCGAGCCGACTGCCATTTGAACGGGGAAAACCAAAAATTCAACGAAGAAATAGCTAGCGCAATAGGCTATAAAAACCACTGCAAAAATATTTTTCGTAAAGAAGAACCGACGAGAGATTGCTAACATCTGCTGAACCTAAGTTTATTTACCTAATTACTGGAGTGTCAAAATTTGACACTTAGTAGGAATAAAGCGATTTTAAACCTCAAGCCGATAAAGCCCTTTTTTCCGATTAGCAGGAAGAGTTAACAGCCCTGTCTCTACAAGTTGCTTGAGAGCCCTAAAAAAGCTCGGATTAGGAATGTTAGAGCAAAGTTTATGGGCTTTTATTTCTCTGGATGCGACAAATCCTTTAGAGCTCTCCGCCGCTTGCAATTGTGCAAGTGCTGAAATTATATTTTTTTCTGCAAACGTATTATCGGAAAGCCCAATATCTTCTTCCATATCTCTTAAAATGCTCCGGAGCTGCGCATAACGTTCAAGATTGTTCATTTGAAACCTCCTTTAAGGTAAATTATTGTTTCAATAGAAACTTATTGTCAAATTTAGAAAGTTTCAGCCCTGTTTTTTCGAGACTAAGACACCTGTTGTTTTTCAGCTTTGAGATAATGACGCCCAAGAACATAAATTACCGAAACCATGCCGCCCAGCATAGTGATTAAAATACAGATTAAGGCGCGGCTTGGTTCAGATTTCTTTTCGGGGACAACTGCCGGATCAATAGCTGTAAAAACATATTCTTCGCGCACTTGAGCGAGCATTATTGTCTCTGTTTGCGACCTAATAAGGCTGTAAAAAACCTTCTTCAGCTCAGCGAGCGGTGTCGCGCGAACTTGTTGACGCAGATATTCAA
>JABGVR010000175.1 GCA_018645985.1 Hellea sp.
ATTTTGGGGATACTAGTAAAATGTTTTTTGTGGGGACAATACCTAGTCATGCAAAACGGTTAGTAGATATATGTCAAGAAAGTCTATACAAGGCTATATCTATTGTAAGGCCTGGTGTACGCCTTGGAGACATTGGGCACATCATTCAACATCACGTTGAAAAAAACCATTATAGCGTGGTTAGAGACTATTGTGGGCATGGTATTGGCACAGAATTTCATCAAGATCCGCAAATACTTCATTATGGCCGACCTGGTACAGGCTTTGTAATGCAAGAAGGTATGACTTTTACAATCGAACCTATGATAAATGCAGGAAAACACCAAACTAAAGTGAAAAAAGATGGGTGGACTGTCGAAACCCTCGATGGAAGATTATCCGCCCAATGGGAGCATACGCTCGCAATAACCAGTAATGGAGTTGAGGTTCTAACTGCTCGCAGCGAAGAGTCTTTCTGATGGGTAAGATGACGACAGATCCAACCAAATTTTATATATTTGACGAACAAAAGTTTGTAAAAGAATTAAGTCGTGGAAATACTATACAAGTATACAAAAATGCTATTCAGAAGGCTGAATTTAGCCTTGAAGAAAAATTCAAGAATGAAGAAAAAACAGCGGATCTATTAAAAGCAAAGACCTCTTTCATCGATATCATTCTCAAATATGCCTGGGGTCAGTTCGAATGGGATAAAAAAATATCTCTCTTAGCTGTTGGAGGATATGGAAGAGGAGAACTTCACCCTCATTCGGACATCGATTTAATGATATTAGTTAGCTCAAATAAAATAAATTTATATCAAAAAAATATAGAAGCTTTCCTCGCGTTTTTATGGGATATACAGTTAAAAATAGGCCATAGTGTTCGATCAATCTCTGATTGCGTTAGCGCTGCAAAAAGAGATGTGACTATCGCAACCAATATAATGGAAACAAGAACTATATGTGGTGAAGACGCTATTAGAAATAATATGCTCAAGAAAACCAGTCCAGATAGAATCTGGCCACTTAAGTTGTGGCCATCTAATGAATTCTTTAAAGCTAAGCTCTTAGAGCAGACCAATCGCCATGCTAAGCATGGCAATACTGAGTACAACCTTGAGCCCAATGTAAAAGAAGCGCCTGGTGGACTAAGAGATATTCAAACTATCAACTGGGTAGCTAAAAGGCATTTTGGAGCAAACTCATTAGAAGAGCTTATTAACGATGATTTTATTACGCCTGAAGAATATCTTCAGCTAAAAAAAAATCAAGATTTTCTTTGGAGAGTTCGTTACGCCCTGCATCTAATCGCAGGTAGACCAGAAGAAAGACTTTTATTTGATCATCAGCGTAAGATTGCAAAATTGTTTGGATATAAAGATAGCGAAAAACGTATGGGTGTAGAGCAATTCATGCAGGATTATTATCAAGTGGTCCTATCGGTTCGAGAATTGACTGATACATTGTTACAGTGCTTAAGTGAGTTAATTTTCCAAAATAAAAAAAGTGGGGAAAAAATTAAGTTAAATCAGAGATTTGTTGTTAATAATGGCTATATTGAAACCACCGATTATCATGTTTTTGATAAAGATCCGTCTGCACTTCTTGAAATTTTTTGCCTGACTGCAGAAAATAATAAAATTGTCGGTATTCGTGCAACCACCATCAGACAGATTCGCCGATATCGAAAATTAATCGATGAGTCATTTCGAAGCTCACCTGATAATAAGCTATTGTTTTTACGTTTATTGCGTTCCCCATACAATATGACTACCCAGCTTCAGCGTATGACAAGATATGGTATACTTGGAAGATATTTGCCTGAATTTGGTGCGATTATTGGGCAAACTCAACATGATTTATTCCATCAATATCCAGTAGATGCACACACACTTCAGTTAATAAAAAATATGCGTAACTTCGATAAACCTGAAGAAGCTCATAGGTACCCTACTACTGCTTATGTTTATAAAAATTTACCTAAGCCTGAATTAGCTTTCATCGCTGGCCTATATCATGATATAGGCAAAGGAAGAGGTGGTGATCACTCAGTTTTAGGGGCAGTAGACGCTGCTGAATTTTGCGTACGACATTATATGTCAAAAACTGAATCAGAATTAGTTGCATGGCTTGTAGAGAACCACCTATTAATGTCAAGTACATCTCAAAGATCTGATATTTCTGACCCAGATGTTATTCATAAATTTGCCAAAATCATTGGGTCCCAGATAAAGTTAGATTATCTGTTAGTTTTAACTGTCGCAGACATTATTGCTACAAATCCAGATCTCTGGAACAATTGGAAAGCGTCGTTGATGCGCCAACTTTATAATGAAACAAAAAAAGCCTTAAACCGTGGTCTTGAAAACCCAGAGAGCCGAGAACAGTGGGTTAAAAATACTAAAGATGAAGCTATTAAGAATATAAATG
>JABGVR010000176.1 GCA_018645985.1 Hellea sp.
CAACATTTGGTCGATCCTCATCAGGAAGAAATTTTCCTAAAACATCGGCATATTCAAGTGCGGGGGTCTGCAAAGGTTCAAAACCATGTAGGTCATAAACAGAATATGCAGCGTGTATAAGCCTCCGCTCAGCTCGTAATAAGTCAGCCGGCTTATCCTCAAAGCCTCTCGGACGGCGTGCTTTAGGTCGTGGGTTTTTATTCTTTTTACTCATAAATATATTTTAGTGTTTTTTTGTTGTTTTGAAAGAGAAGATATTAGCTTATTTAAGTCTTGTCACCTAGCTTACGTTCTATCGCGTCCCAAGCTAATGCGGCAGCGTCAATACCGGTAAATTCTTTGAGTTCCTGAACGCCTGTAGGGCTAGTTATGTTTATCTCGGTCATTTTATCGCCGATAACATCAATCCCAACTAAAATTTGACCCCGGTCCTTTAACATCGGGCCTATAGCTTTACATATATGGAGATCTGACGCTGTTAGGTCAGTAGATGTAGCTAATCCTCCGACATGCATATTCGAACGCATTTCACCTTTTTGGGGTATTCGGTTTATTGCCCCAACAGGCTCTCCATCAATAATGATTATGCGCTTGTCCCCCTTTTCTACATCCTTTAGAAAAGCTTGAGCAATTAATGGCTCTCTTGAATTTTCTATGAACATTTCAATAAGCGCAGAGTAATTACTATCCCCTTCTTTTACCAAAAATACCCCAGCCCCGCCATTTCCATAAAGAGGTTTCAATATAATATCTTTATGTTTAGATCTAAATTTATCAATAGAAGGGCGGTCTCGCGTAATCAGCGTTTCTGGCATTAACTCAGGAAAATCTAATGGTAGGATTTTTTCAGGGCAGGCGCGGACCCATTTCGGATCATTCACGACAAGTGTGTGAGTGCACAATCTCTCAAGTAAATGAGTGGCTGTTATGTATGACATGTCAAAAGGGGGATCTTGGCGCATCCAAACGACATCGACATCTAAAGCTAAATTAATGAGTTTTCTTTCTTCAAATATAACATGATCTTTACCGTTACGGTTTATCTGCATTTTTCGGGCCCGTGCCTGAACTTGGCCCTCATTATATATCAAGTGCTCGGGTGAATATTCATACAATTCATAACCTCGAGATGATGCTTCTTCAGCTAAAGCAAAAGTAGTATCAGCATTTATATCGACCCCTTCCATCGGATCCATTTGAAAAGCAATGCGCATAGTCGTTTCCCTATCAGCGGTTTATCTATATCTGCAATAGCAGCGAGACTTGCGCAAGTACGTTAGTTAGTTCATTTAACATCATATAATTGACAATTAATAGGATGCCTTTGCACCCATCACAATACTAATGGCTTATAAATGAGATTGAAAGAAATATGAAAAAAGAATTTAAAGTAATTTCAAGTGTTGATAAATTTGAGATCCATGGTGTGTTATGGGAGGCAAAAGAACCATTAGCTGTGATGATAATTGTTCACGGTTTTGGAGAGCACTCCGGCCGGTATGAAAATATGGCAAAGCATATTATAAAAAATAATATTTCAGTGGTTGCATTTGACTTAAGAGGTCACGGAAAAGCAATAGGTACAAAGGGAGTCTGCAACGACTATAATTTAATGACGAATGATATAACTGAAGTCATTCAAATGTCACAAAACATATACTCTGGATTACCACACTTTATGTACGGTCATTCAATGGGGGGCGGCTTAGCACTTCACAATGGGCTATTTAATAATGATATGATTTGCGGGTACCTTGTGTCTGCCCCGTTATTGCGCCCGTCAAAACCGATAGGGACTGTGCTGAAAAGTATAGTAAAGTTTATGAACTTTGTTAATCCGAATGGGGCTATTTCAAATAAAATAACAGGCGATCAAATATCTACGATAAGTAAAGAGCAAAACAATTATGAAAATGACCCCCTTAACCACAGCCGGCTAGGAACTGGTCTTGCAGTTGCAATGATAGAAATGGGAGAGAAAATTCTTGCCCGCCGGCAAGACTGGACAAAAGACCTTTGTATATGGCATTCAAAGAATGATAAGCTAACAGAGTATGCTGCTACAGAAAAATTTGTGTCAGAAGCGCAAAATACTAGTTTTGTTTCGCTTGATAATGTCCAGCATGAAACTCACAATGACACCTCCCGTCAAAGAATTTATAAATTAATAGTATCATTCATAAAAGAGAGGTCCCAATGAAAATAACCCTATATCATTTAAAAAGTTGTGACACTTGCAAGAAAGCTATTAAATCCCTTGAACAAGCTGGTTATGAAATCTCACTTATAGATGTTCGGTCCGATGGCATTTCAAAATCAGATATTTCACAGTTAATGCAAGCGGTTGGATGGGGGAAACTATTAAACACTCATTCTACCACATGGCGAAACCTTGATGAAGCAATGAAAAGCGAGATGAATGAAATAAAAGCCCTAGAACTTATGCATTTGCATCCAGCCCTATTAAAAAGACCTATAATAAAGACCCAAACTAATACTACTTGTGGTTGGACACCTGATATCAGAGATCAATTACTTTAATCTAGCTCAATTATTTTATTATAACAGGCTCAACATCTTTATCAGAAAAATTTACTGGAATTTCTTTTCCTGACCGCGGGTCAACATAGTAAGGTACATCTGGAACTACAGATGAAGAAGAGCCTCCAATGTTGTGCGGTAACTTCTTTTCGTTAAAGCCCATCAAGCTTTCTTCGATTTCCATACTCGCAATTGGGTCTTGCTCAACAGACGGCTTGGCGGGGGAGGCAGGTGTATCTTCTGACTTAGGTGCGGCTGGCTCAGTTGGGCTGTCCTGGAGAAAGTCTGGTAATTTCCTTAAGGGAGCTGGCTCTTCATCGCCTTGGTCAAAATTTTCATTAAATTGGCGTTTTGGTAAATCACTACCCGCTATTTTTACATAAGATATGACTTGGCGCGCACCTCTTGTACGACTCGCAATCTCAGCTACTCTTTCAAGTTCAGCCTGGGTTCTTGCAACCCCAAGCAAATAAACAATGCCATCATGGCTTTCTACATTTATATTTCGTCCTTTCACGTACCTGTCGGCTGTAAGTCGAGCTTTAACAAGAGTTGTTAAAACACTGTCTTTTGCATTTCGGACCATACCTTGTTTGTCTTTAATCAAGACCTCATTCCCTACCTGTTCAACTCGAGGGGCTGACCAAGCTATTCTTTCGGCTTCTATTCTGTCTTCCTGCCTCTGAACGTTTCCTGCGAGAAGAACGACTCCTTCGTTAACATCAACATCTATGCCCTTGAGTTTGAAACCTTCTGCCCTTGCCATTCTTGCACGAATAACTCTTTCTGCACTTACATCATTAACAGAGCGTGCTAAGTTTCTCTCATCGCCCTTAGTAATTCCTGCCGACGTAACGGTGGTGCAAGCTGATAACACAAAATACAATAAAAAGGGTATAAGGGCTATTAATTTTTTCATAATACAAAGAACACTAAAGTATAGAAGTGAACTAAAAGTTACCAAAACATGTTAATATCATGATTTATAAAAACTAGTTTTATTTGAGACTTAAGCCCATTTGGTAAACATCTCTTTTCGCCCAGCCGCTCGCCTCCGAAATTTCATTGCTAGCTTTTTTGAGACCAAGCTCAGGCAGCTGTATTTTTAAAGCGGACAAAACATCGTCTTTATTCCACATCTGTTTAGTTTTCGGAGGACCTGCGAGTAGAACGATTTCTCCTCTAGGCTGAGCTTCATTAACATTATTAATCACATCTGAAAATGAACCATAAATTCCATCTTCATATTTTTTGGTTAACTCTCTGACCAATGCAACATCACGGTCTCCTAGTTCATCCCGCATATCCTCGAGACATGATAACACTCTTGGGCCAGTTTCGAAAAAAATAAGAGTCGCATTAATTAATTTAAAACTCTTTAAAATTGTTTTTCTGGCAGCAGATTTAGATGGCAAAAAACCGGCAAACATAAACCGGTCCGAAGGCAATCCAGATTTTACTAAACCAGCCAAGACAGCCGAGGCCCCTGGTAAGGGAAACACATCAATATTATTCTGCAGTGCCGCGCGTGTTAATTTAAAGCCAGGGTCAGATATTAAAGGGGTACCCGCATCAGATATTAAAACTACAGATTTACCAGATCGCAACTGTTTCAAAACAAATGGTAATCGTTTTTCTGCATTATGCTCATGGTAAGATAATAGTGAACTATTTATGTCATATACAATAAGGATTTTCTTACTATTTCTGGTATCTTCTGCCAATATTAAATCAGCCGACCTAAGGGCATCAAGAGCTCGAAGTGTTATATCGCGTATATTTCCAATCGGGGTTGCAACAATATAAAGTCCGGGCTGCAAAGCAACAGAGTTTTCTTCTTTATCTGTTTCCCCTTGCTTATGAGGCGCTTCGCTTTTAGTATTATTTTGAGTCAATCTTATGCCCACCTATTTTGTGAAAGCTACTATGGCGAAATTTAAAGGCTTTGGCCATCCAGTAACTCTATTACTCTGTTTATTTGTTTTAATTGTTTCTGGGTGCACAACTGTTCCCACTCCACAAAATGGAAATATGGAGCAAGAAGAGTATTTAGAGATACTCCCAGAAGGGCCTACTGAAGGTACCGCCTTAGAAGATCAATTACCTCAGCCTATTGAGACTAATACGAAGAAATTTATAGACAAATTAAACCAAACAGAGCCGCCCCAAGGGGTCTCTCAAGACCCGATTGCCAACCCTCCATATAATGATAAAAGAAAAATATCTTTACTGCTTCCTTTTTCATCGAAATCATCTCGTTTAAGGGAGGAGGCAGCTTCTATGTTAAAAGCAGCAGAATTAGCTATTTTTGACCTTAATAAAGATGACATCTTGTTATCAGTGCACGACACTTCTGGTACTACGCAGGGAGCTGAGAAAGCCACTAAATCAGCCATTGATATGGGTGCAGATCTCATTATTGGACCGATCCTCGCAAACTCTGTAAAAATTAGTTCCGCAAAAGCGAAACAATACAACGTACCCATAATTGCATTTTCATCCGACATAAAGGTGGCATCAAAAGGTATTTATCTACTATCTTTTCCACCTGAATCAGAAATCAATCGACTAGTAAATTATGCCGCTTCCAAAAGACTAAAGCGTTATGCTTATTTAGGTCCAGAGAGCAGATATGGCTTAAGGGTACAGAAAGAGTTTGTTGACGCCGTAATTAATAACGGGGGTGAAATAACAGGATCAGAAACATATACGGGTAATGATATTGCAGAAATGCAAGAACCTGCAAAAAAACTCGCAGACTTTTATGTTAAAGGTGTAAAAAAAATAAGAAAGAATAATGGAAGAGGCCTAATGTCATATGATGCAATACTCCTTCCTGAAGGAGGCACATCCTTATTATCTCTAGCGCCATTACTCCCCTATTTTGATGTTGATCCAACTAAAGTACAGTTTCTTGGGACTAGCCTCTGGAAAAATGAAGAGACAGTAAGAGAGCCTGCCTTAAACGGGGGTATTTTTGCAGCTGCAGACGATAAAAATAAAGTAAAATTTCTTTCTGATTACGAAAAAATCTTTGCGGAAGAGCCCTCACGCCTTGCACCTTTAGCCTATGACGCTTTAACTATAAGTGAAACCGTAACTAAAAACTCATTGAGTTCAATCATAGAAAATATTGAAAGAATAGAGGGCTTTTATGGTATTGACGGGTTAGTTAGATTTGGAAATGACGGTATACCCGAACGCGGGCTTGCAATTTACAAAATTGAAAATGGGCGTTTTAAAGTTATCAGCCCCGCCCCTAAAAGTTTTTCACTCGAACTAAATTAGAATTTCTCTTGTAATATGATCAAGTACATTCCGGCCTTTACGGCTTGTGCTTAATTTGTCCCCTTCTATTAGCAAAAAACCATTATCAACAAAATTATTTATTTTTTGCTTCGGTAGTGATTGTCCCGACAACGCCTCATACTTTTGGATAGAAATTCCATTATCCACTCTTAGACCCATTATGATATATTCACTTGACCATTCCTGTGGTGATAATTTTTCTCGTGTCTCTAATCCATGGCCCATTAATTCTATGTTTTGCATGTAATCTTGAGGGCGCATTTTAGAAATCGTAGAGTATCTTGAATTATGGAGTGTAACTCGTCCATGGGCCCCAGGCCCCACACCAACATAATCTAACCCTTTCCAATAAGTTAAATTGTGCTGGGACTGATGACTTAGCTTAGCAAAATTGGAAACTTCATAATGCTCAAAACCAGCAGAAATTAATTTTTCAACGATAGTGTCATAGAAATCTGCGCTCTGATCGGCCGTTACAGATTTTTTATTCCCTCTAATCTCAGACTTATGAAATGCAGTGCCCTCTTCAATCGTTAGTTGATAAGTTGAAATGTGATCAACTCCAGTTTTGATAGCTTCAGTTATATCATTATGTAACAATAGTTCATCTTGTCCTTTCCAACCAAAAATTAAATCGATCGACACTGAAGGAAAAGTATTTTTGGCTAGCTCAATTGATCTCTTTGCTTGTACAGAATTATGGTCTCGGCCTAAATTTTTTAATGCAACATCGTAGAAACTCTGTACGCCAAGAGAAAGTCTATTAACGCCTGACTTTGCATAAGCTTCCCAACGTTCTTTATTCATATCTATGGGATTAGCTTCAAGTGTGATTTCACAAGAAAGCTTTAAATTCCAAAGAGACTTTATTCTTGATATAACAGAATAGATATCCTCAGAAGACATCAAAGACGGCGTACCTCCGCCGAAATGGATAGAGGTTACTGATCGCGGACCAGTCCATTCGCGCCAAAAAGATAAATCTGTCAAAATAGCAGGTATTAAATTGATTTCGTCTTTTTGCTTATAGACGTTAAAATCGCAATACGGGCAAATTCTGGAACAAAAAGGCCAATGAACATATATTGCTAAACCTTCAGACACTTAAAAGTGATTCATTATTAGTTTTTCAAACGCTCTAGCCCTATGGCTTTTAGCGTGTTTCTTAATAGGGTTCATCTCGCCAAATGTTTTTATATCTCCTTCTGCTAAGAATATTGGGTCGTACCCGAAGCCTCTCTCTCCGCGGGGCGGCCAAACAATTTCACCATGAACTTTACCAAGATAGGTGAATTTTTTTCCGGAAGGAAAGGCAAGGCATAAGGCACAAACAAAATGAGCGCTTCTATCTTTCGATTTAAGAAGGTCATTGACGTGCCACATAGCCATAGAAAAATCACGCCCACCACCCTCAGATTTAGGTTTATTAGCCCAGCGGGCGGAATATATCCCGGGGTCACCATTTAATGATTCCACAACTAATCCACTGTCATCAGATAGAGAGGGCAGGCCTGAAGCTATAGCCGCAGCATTTGCTTTTAACTCTGCATTACCAGTAAATGTTAATTCTGTTTCTACGGGTTCATCCAAAGAAAGTTCAGCTGCACTCAGGGTAGTTACTCCATATGGAATAAGTAATTCTCTTATTTCGCGAACTTTTCCTTCATTATGTGACGCTACAACTATTTTATTTAATATACTCATTAATTTTTTGACCTAGTTTCGACAGGTTTCTTAATCAAGGCAAAAGCTATCATTAGAATTTGCTATTTTATATCCGCGTTCACTAATATTTTTATAGGCCGATGAAGTAAAAAATCTAGCTGGATTTGTATGATTTAAGTGAATAAAGTATACCTTGTTCTTTTCAGTCTCAGGTAAATTATCAAACACCTCCATAGTCTCTACCATCCTAGGATGAGGAATTTCTGACATATCTCTTCCTGGCAACTCATTATTATCAAAGAAAGTAGCATCTAAAAAAGCAAGGTCAACGGCAGCGACACGCTCCTGAAGGCTGTGTCCGTATTCACTTTCCCACTCTGACCAGCTATCTATATCGGGCAAAAATAGAACTGACTTTTTAGAAGATTTAATTTCAAATGCTACGGTTTCGGAAAACTCATCTCTATCAGGAACTTGATAAGGTTTAACTTTTATGCCTCCTGAAAGTTCAACCAATACTTGGTCGGCAAGGGGGAATATTTCAATGTTTTTGTAATCAACTAATTGAGACCATGGACCATTGTTTCTTAAGAACTTTTCCATACGAGGCATCGCAAAAACGTTCAAACTCTTAGTGGCTGCTGATTCATGGCCCAAAAACATCAACCCTGCATAGTGACCAATGTGAGCATGAGTTATAAAAATACCTGATATCCCTAAGGGATCGCCATTTAATGACGTTGATATTTTATCAAGGCTGAAAAGTTGCTCCTTAATATCGGGGGTGGCTTCGAATAAATATCTGTCCTTAGTTTTTCTATTTATTATAGCAGCGGATGTTGCGGTGTTTCTGTGTAATACATTTCTCCAAGCAGGGTCATCATTAACTCCAATTTGGGGTGACCCGGCATCTTGTGAGGCTCCCAATATGACAAATTCAACATTACATGAGTTATTTAAACTTTGGGCGTTGCTAGTTTCCAATAAGAGCACAAAAAAGAAACTCAAAATTATATAAAAAGCACTGCGCAATTATTTCATTGCTTTCTCTTGATACTCGCAGATAGTTTTGATGCCTAAAGATGCAAGGCGTGTAAGTTCTGTCATTTCATCTTGTGAAAAAGGCGTATCCTCAGCGCTAACTTGCACTTCTATGACGCCTCCACTAGCCGTTAAAACAAAGTTGGCATCCGCTTGAGCAGCGCTATCCTCCAGGTACTCAAGGTCCAGTCTACATTCACCGTCAACAATTCCACAACTCACAGCTGCCATTCTGTCCGTAACAGGGTTTTCCTCAATTAAACCTTTTTCTACTAAACTCTCACAAGCTTTGTATAAAGCAACCCATGCGCCAGATATTGAAGCCGTTCTAGTGCCCCCATCTGCTTGCATAACATCGCAATCTATAATAATTTGTCTTTCGCCTAATTTTTTTAAATTAACAACTGCACGCAATGACCTGCCAATTAAACGTTGTATTTCAACAGTACGCCCGCCCTGCTTTCCTCTAGCTGCTTCACGTGAATTACGAGAGTGAGTAGAACGTGGTAACATCCCATATTCGGCTGTAACCCACCCCTTGCCCTTGCCCCTCATCCACCGAGGTACATTTTCATCAACAGAGGCTGTGCAAAGTACGTGAGTGTTTCCAAACTTAACTAAACAAGAACCTTCTGCATACAGAGACACCCCAGGCTCAAATGTAACTAAACGTAAATTTTCTCGTAATCTATTATTGGGGCGCATCAACTTTCCTTTTTTACCGTTCTCCAACTAAACTAAGGACGCACATATGGCCAGACAATTTAAACAAACATAATATAAATATTAAATTTCTTTTAAAACGTTTCAATAAGATAATTATTATAGAAGTGTTGGTGTACTATAAACTATCTTTAGTTTATATCAATTGAGGCACTTGACATTTTCATCCAGCAAACCGATCTGACATTCATCTGGTAGAAGAAAGTACAAAAATGAAAAATAAAAATAAAGATATCGATATGAAAGATATAGAGCTTGATAATGATGGGCTACCTTCAGATGAAGACTTAGACAGACTTCAAAGAGTTATCGACATGGAAATAGACGGCGTTTCACACAAATTACCAGAATCAGAATCTGTTGATTCTGAACAAAATGAAGATAAAATCAGAATAGAAAGCTTAGAATTAGAGCTATCAAGCCTAAAAGATAAGGCGCTTCGCGCAATGGCGGATGCTGATAATGTAAAAAAACGGGCCGAAAGAGAAATAAGCGCCGCAAAAACTTTTGGTATCGAACGCTTTGCAGTAGATATGCTATCTGTGCATGATAATTTATCTCGAGCATTGCTTACCCTTGATGGTAAAACTCGTGATGACATGGGGGCAAATGCAAAAAATCTACTTGACGGCATTGAACTTACTGAAAAAGATTTAATATTAACACTCTCAAGACACGGCGTTAAGCCTGTACTAGGTGTAGGAAGTAAGTTTGATCCGAATGTGCATCAAGCCGTAGCTCAAATTCCATCAGACGAGGAAAAGGGTAATGTTGCAACTGTTATGCAAACCGGCTTTACGCTAGGCGACAGAACCCTTCGAGCAGCTATGGTAGCTGTTAGTACAGGGCCAAGTAAAAAATAAAATATAATTTGATTAATTCGAAACATATAAATTGAAATTCATTTACTTAGCCATTGACCATGCCAGAACTACCTGAAGTCGAAACAGTAAAGCGTGGACTTGAGCCAGTAATGCAGGGATTTAAGTTTGAACGAGTCACACTTAATCGATTAAATTTAAGATTTCCGTTTGATAAAAATTTTATAAGTAGAATCCAAGGAAAAATATTAACCTCACTGATTAGGAGGGGTAAATTTTTAAAGGCAACTCTTTCTTCAAATGATGTTTTATATATGCACCTCGGAATGAGCGGAAGGTTTTCTATAGATAATGACCTAACAGCAGTATATAATTCAAACAATTCCACTAACCCAAAGCATAATCATGTTATATTTGAAATGAGTAATGGTGTTGTGGTAACTTATAATGATCCACGTAGGTTCGGCTTCATGGAGCTAATAGCGCCAGGTGAACCCTCGAGATTAGATAAAATGGGTCCAGAGCCATTGGACAACATGTTTAACGCGCCTTACTTATTTAATAAACTATCTGGTAAAAAGAGCGCCATTAAATCTGCTTTATTAGATCAAAGTATCATAGGTGGATTAGGTAATATTTATGTTTGTGAAGCTATTTTTAAAGCAAAGATTTCTCCAAAACGGCTCGCTGGGACGCTAACTATTAAAGAAACTGAAATATTAGTGAATGAAATAAAAGGCGTCATAAAAAAAGCAATTGAAGCAGGTGGATCCTCTTTAAAAGACTTTGCAAGTGTTGATGGAAACTTAGGCTACTTTCAGCATAGTTTTGAGGTTTACGGACAAGAGAAAAAGCCATGCGTCGTATGTGAAACCCCTATAGAAAGAATTATACAAAGCGGAAGAAGTAGTTTTTATTGCAAAGCCTGCCAAAAATAATTTTTATTTAGTGTCCGCTTGAAAGAAATAAATTGCACGTGTAAAGACTGCACAAAAATATGGAGCTCCTTATGGGCTATGACATGATAGAAATTACAAAAGAAGGCGCCGTAGCAACCATAAAGCTAGATAGGCCCAAAGCACTAAATGCACTCTGCTCTCAGATGATGGCAGAAATGGCAGATGCACTTTCAACGATAAGTATAGATGATAAAATTGGCTGTGTTATACTATGTGGGTCCGAGAAAGCTTTTGCTGCGGGTGCAGATATAAAAGAAATGGCAGATCTAGAATATTTAAATATTTATAAAAGTGATATATTCTCAAATCATGAAGCAATTGTTCGCTTTAGAAAGCCAATTATTGCAGCAGTATCCGGTTATGCATTAGGCGGGGGGTGCGAAATTGCTATGATGTGTGATTTCATAATAGCTGCTGATAATGCAAAATTTGGTCAACCCGAAATTAATCTCGGAGTGATGCCAGGGATAGGCGGCACACAAAGACTCATAAGAGCTGTTGGAAAATCAAAAGCAATGGATATGTGTCTCACAGGAAGAATGATGAATGCTATGGAAGCATTGTCATCCAACTTAGTTTCACGCGTTGTACCCTTAGACAAACTTATGGAAGAAGCGCATGCTGCAGCTTTAAAAATCGCAGGCCAAAGTCAACCCATCTCTATGATGACAAAAGAGACAATAAACGCCTCATTTGAGCTTACATTGAGTCAAGGAGTGCGCTTAGAGCGACAAGTTTTCCAATCTATGTTTACCACAGAAGACCAAAAAGAGGGTATGGCGGCTTTCACTGAAAAGCGAAAACCACACTTCAAGAATAAATAACTATTATCCGCGATTAACTTTAAAGAATGAATATCGCTGTTGACGTGATAAATTTGCGCGTATATAGGCGGCCACAGAAATAAGATTTCAAGTAAACAAACCGAGGAATGTATGGCTAATACAGCATCCGCTAAAAAAGCAGTCCGATCACAAGGACGAAAAACAGACGTAAATAGAAATCGTCGCACAATGGTCAAAACCAATCTGCGTGGTGTGGAAGATGCAATTACAAAAGGCGATAAAGCGGCTGCAGTAGAAGCGCTTAAATCAGCTGAGCCAGCTATGATGAGAGCTGTAACAAAAGGCGTCTTTCATAAAAACACTGCTTCAAGAAAAATATCACGCTTATCTAAGCGAGTTAAATCTATGAAGTAATCTATATTAGATAGATTACTAATTTAACCGCTCATTGGGCGGTTTTTTTTTACTTTCGTAGCGAGAAGAAAAATTTAATCCAAAATATAAAACAATTCCTAATTAGGTGTATTTTAATAACTAAATAAAACCTAACTAAAGGCCAGTTAAACACTTTGTTAAAAAAAAGTTAAAAAAAATTAATTTTTTTTTAACGCTATATCACTGCAATAATTACCTTTTTTAGAGTCAACAGAAAATGATGCCATTTTTACGATTCATTGCTGTTGACGTGGCGCTAAAGAGTCGGTTTATAGGAGATCAGGATAGTTTCTCTCAGGGGCATTATCTTCCAAGGGTGAATAAAGTTTGCAATGTTAATTAAGAACTTTTTGTCCAAAAATTATATTTAAAAACAATGGGTTAACCACTTAACCCATTCAGAAGCATGCGGAGTCTTTTAGGTGTCTGACAAAGATCATATTTTGTCTAATGTTGCGGATCAGGAAAAAGATCTACCTGCACCAAATCTTTACACTGGCGAGCCTCCATTGCAAAGCGCACACAACACCTGGAATAAAGTTAGAAGTGACCTAGCTTACGCACTTGGCTCTAATATTCACAGGTCATGGACTGGAAGATTACGAGTTGCATCTGCTAATGACCGGACGGTAGATCTAAGTGCTCCCACTCGCTTTATAGCATCAAAAATTGAATCAAATTATGCCGAAACAGTAAGGCGACTTTGGAAAAAACACGATATGGTAGAGCCGGCTCGTGATGTCACATTCTCATCAGCAGGAGGAAAAGCCTCCACTGTAACAAAGCCAACCATAAAGTTACAAAACAAGGGCCACAAACAAATTACTTCTCAACCTGAATATAAACACCTACAAGAAATGGCCAAGCCCATGGGTGATAGCCCTAGGGATCGCTTTACATTTGATAATTTTGTTGTTGGAAGCTCAAATGAGCTCGCATTTGCAGTAGCTAGGCAAGTAGCTAGTTGTCGAGAGGCTCAATATAATCCCGTGGTTATTCACGGAACAAATGGAATGGGGAAAACTCATCTTCTTTATGCGATTCAGAAGGCAGTAAAGCAAACAGACCCAAACTATAGAATAAAGCTTATCTCGTCCGAAGCATTTGTTAGTGGTTTTGTAAGTTCGGTGCGAGGTGGTAATGGTCGTGAAGCAATTGATGCCTTTAAGTCATCACTAAGAAATGTTGATTTACTGATAATTGATGATGCCCACTTTATAGCTGACAAACCAAGTAGTCAGGAAGAGCTTTTACATACTCTTATTTCATTAGTTGACGAAGGGCGTCAGATACTAATAGCAGCTGACCGCCATCCGGATAGAATTGAAAAGGCCACTGAACGGCTTAAATCATACCTTTCCTCTGGTCTCGTTTGTAAAATTGGATCTGCAGACTATGAGTTACGGCTGCGAATATTAGATAGGCTTATAGCGAGGCATCGCGCTAGTGGTAATGAAAGTTTAGCAATACCTCAAAATGCACGTGACCACCTGGCGGCAAGAATGAACGCAACACCTAGAGACCTTGAAGGTGCATTTAATCAAATTGTTGCGCAGAGCGAGCTTTTGGGTACTCCCATTACTCTAGAAACTGTTCAAGAAACATTATCAGACTCTAGGTATACAACTGGTCAGCGCTTAACGGTAGACAGGATACAAAAAGCAGTCTGTGATGAGTTTCGCGTAACTTTAACGGATATGACGTCCAAGCGGCGGGCGCGAGTTATTGCAAGACCAAGACAAGTTGCTATGTATTTATCGAAGAAGCTTACGAAAAGATCACTACCAGATATTGGAAGGAGGTTTGGGGGAAGAGACCATACAACCGTTATGCATGCGGTTAAGCGCGTTGACACCCTCCGGTCAGAAGATCCGTCTCTTAATGCACAAATTGAATTAGTTGAAAGTAATTTAAAAAGCTAAAATAATAGTTTCTAATTGCTCTTTTTGTGGAATTGCCCATATTTTCTATAGCGTAGCAAATAACCTCCAATAATTGATTCCATAGACTCAGCCCTTATTCCAAGCTTCGAGAACCCCAGAGCATTATCTGAAACTACATTATCTCTTTTTAAATTCTTAACTTGGTCTCTAGTAAGGAATGGGGAAATAAAAGGCAGGGAACCAGAAACCTCACCTAAAAACCCCAAGAAATTTGCTGCAACCCAAGGTACAGGAATTAATAGTCTTTTCCTGTGAACTGTCTGTAACATAATCTGCATTAACTCTTTAAAACTATATACTCTGGGGCCGCCTAACTCATAGTTATTTCCAGACGTACCCTGGCCGGCCAATTTTGCAATGGCTTTAGCTACATCATTTACGTAAACTGGCTGAAACAATGAGCTCCCCCCGCCTAATAATGGAATGAAAGGAGATAATTGAGACATTGATGCGAAACGATTAAAAAAACTATCCTCGGCACCAAAAATTATTGAGGGTCTTATAATATCTGAACTGGGGAGAACATCGCGAATGATTTTTTCTCCCTTAGCCTTTGTTGATGAGTAATCACTATCACTATTTAAATCAGCACCTAGAGCTGAAACCTGAATAAAATTTGTAACGCCATGTGCCTTTGATTTTTTTACTAAAGTCTCAACTCCTCGTACGTGGAGTGCTTCAAAATTTTGGCTTCCTTTCTCAAAAAGTAAGGCTACTAGGTTAATAACCGCATCTGAGCCCACGATAGCCGCATCAACTGATTTTTCAAATCTTAAATTTGCTTGGACTAGCTGCACTTGACCAACGTTCCCTATTACTTTTAACTCTTGAGCTGTATGTGGACGGCGAACAGCGACACGCACACGCCATCCCTCTTTTACAAGAGCTCTGACGACATATTTTCCTAAGAAACCAGAGCCTCCAAAAACAGTTACTAGGCCTTTGTTCATTTTTTACCTTTAAAATAAATTTCACCAGTTCGGTTAAACGCCTTTATCCGAACTGTCTATTAATTTAAAGATAAAATTAATCCTTCGCTTGCCTGCTCTATTAAATCTAACACGTCATTAAAGCCGTCCTTGCCGCCGTAATAAGGGTCAGGAACTTCATCTAGTCTAGACCCTGTTGAAAAATTTAGAAAAAGACTTATTTTTGGAACTAAATATTCTGGACACATCATAATCAAATCTTGATAGTTACTTTTGTCCATAGCCAATATATAATCATATTCTAAAAAGTCTTTTTGGGAAATTTTCCTAGAGATTTGGCCCTGAAAATCATAGCCTCGTTTCATACCTGCTTTAATACTTCTTTCATCAGGCGGCTCTCCCTCATGCCATGCCCCCGTACCAGCGCTCGAGACTTTAAAGTCATAACCAGCTTGTTTAGCCTGAAACTTAAACACTGCCTCCGCAGTTGGCGATCTACAAATATTACCTAAGCAAACAAATAAAAAGCTTTTCATGTCACAAACCTATAAAATAAACTTAAATTAACAAAAATTATATTAAAAGAAAATCACTGATCTGAAATCCTATACTTGCCCATAAGCCTATCATCGCTTAGGACTTTATTAAAATCAATTTAAGTGAAGGATACTTAATGGCTGGCCATTCAAAATGGGCTAATATTCAACACCGTAAAGGTCGGCAGGATAAGGCTCGCTCAAAACTTTTTTCAAAACTTGCAAAAGATATAGCAATAGCATCAAAAATGGGCGGGGCTGATCCCGATATGAACCCACGCTTACGGTTGGCTATTGCAAATGCAAAAGGCCAATCAATGCCAAAGGATAACATTCAACGTGCTGTTGACAAGGGCGCCGGAGGAGATGGAGAAGACTTCGAAGAAATTCGCTATGAGGGCTTTGGGCCTGGCGGAATAGGTTTTATTGTGGAAGCCAATACTGACAATAAAAATAGAGCCGCAATGGCAGTGAGAACTGCTTTTTCAAAAAATGGGGGGGCTCTAGGGGAAACTGGCTCTGTGGCATTTATGTTCAATCAAGCTGGTAAAATTGAATACCCCTTATCTACCACCGACGAAGACGGTATGATGGAAGCCGCCATAGAAGCTGGCGCAGAAGATTGCGAATCTGATAGCGCAACTGATGATGCATGGGACGAATATGAACCAGTGCATACCGTATGGACTGCACGAGATGAACTCGGAAATATTGCAGCAGAATTAGAAAAAAGTTTCGGCGAAGCCAAGTCAGTAAATCTTGTGTGGAAAGCACAAAACGAAATTGATAACCCAGATCAAGCTCAATCAGTAATTCGCTTGGTGGATGCATTAGAAGATTGCGATGATGTGTCTACAGTATTTCATAATTTTGAACTCACTCCTGCTGCCTTAGAAAAGCTAGAGGAATAATAAATTTATTAACACTAAAGCTAGGGCCTAGTAATGAGCCTCCATTCAATAGATTTTTATTATGACTTTGGTAGTCCAAACGCATACCTAGCATGGAAAGCTATTCAGGGGACTATCTCAAGAACTGGTATTGTAGTTCACATGAAACCAGTTTTAATTGGCGGTATATTTAAGATCACTGGCAACTCACCCCCATGGCAATTAGCTGCCAATATAAAGCCAAAGCTGAGTTATATGGAAATTGAGATAAAGCGCTTCATTGCAGAGCACCATCTTACTAAGTTTAAATTTAACAAAATCTTTCCGATGAACACTTTATTAGCCATGCGAGGGGCTATTGTTTCCCAAGAGCTTGGAATACATAATGATTACATATCTTCAATGTTTAAATCAATCTGGGAAAATAATGAAGACATAAGCAAGCCAGAAAATTTTATAAAATTGTTAAATGATGACGGCATAGATGGTTATAAAATTCTAAAAGCAGCAAATACCAAAGAGATAAAAGAAAAACTTAAAGAACTCACAGGCAAGTCAATTAAACGAGGAGTATTTGGATTGCCTACTTTTTTTTGGAAAGATGAAATTTATTTTGGAAAAGAGTGCATATCACAAATAGAAATTAGCATCACAAGTGATAATAAGTGATGTATCTAAAACTACTCAAGATTTTCGATTATGTTAGTACATTTGAAGGTCGATGAAAAAAGATTCAATAAAGATAACTATACTTGGTGCCGGCTCTATAGGTAGTTATTTAGGAGGGCTAATGATTTCTTCTGAGGCAAAAGTAGAGATGATTGGGCGAGAGTCATTGGCAAAGTCAATTAAGGAGAATGGCCTGAAGCTAACACACTTCAAAAAAGAAACTATTTATTTGCAGCCTGGAAAAATAAATTACGGTACCAACAATACAACAATATCAACTGCTGACATTATCATACTAACAACCAAGTCGCATGATACTAAAGAGGCTGCTAAAATTATAAATAAATATGCAAAAAAAGAAGCCCTTGTGGTCAGTTTTCAGAATGGTGTTCAAAACACTCAAGCGCTCAAGAACGAGTTAGCTCAAGTTGTTTTAGCTGGAGTAGTTCCATTCAATGTAACCGCGAAAGGAAGGGGATGGTATCACTGCGGAACAAATGGAAAGCTCGCTCTAGAATACAGCAAAGACCCTCGTGTTTTAGAGCTAAAAAGTATCTTTGACAAATCAGGCCAGGAACTTACACTTCATAAAAATATTTTATCAGTG
>JABGVR010000177.1 GCA_018645985.1 Hellea sp.
AAAAGATTGGGGAGCTGACGCGATCTATGATATTGAAAATGGTAAGTTAGCTTTTAAAAGCTACTACAAAATACCTGCACCTCAGTCTGATACCGAAAATTGCGTAGCCCACAATGGCGCAATTGTTCCGGTTCCAGGAAGAGATATTTTTGCGCAGGCTTGGTACCAAGGTGGATTATCTGTAATTGATTTTACGGATTCATCTAACCCCGTCGAAATTGCATACTATGATAGAGGCCCTATAAATAAGGATAAGCTAGTTACGGGTGGTTACTGGTCTACTTATTGGTATAAAGGTAAAGTTTATGGTACTGAAATAACTAGGGGGTTAGACGTATTTTCGTTGCTTCCAAGTGAATATTTAAGTGCGAATGAGATTGCTGCCGCTGAACTTGCTGATCAGGGGGATACATTTAATCCTCAACAGCAATTTTCTGTGTCATGGCCTGCTGAACCTGTAGTAGCGAAGGCTTACGTAGATCAGCTAAGCCGTAGCAATATAATTACTGTTGAAAAGGCAGCTGTATTCATCGAAGACTTGGATAGAGCTGAAAAGCTGTTGAATGAGAACCAGCTAGATGAAAAGCTGTCAAATTCATTAAAAATTCATGCTAACGCAACACAATATGCAGATCTTTCTGATGTCTTTTTAGCATTAGCTGAACGACTTCAATAACATATCTCATTCTATTTTTAGGTGAAAATTACCTGATAAAAGCGGGTACAATCACTAATAGTATTAAAGTATAAACCAATATAGAGCTCACAATTAAAAATATTTGGAAGTTGTTGCTTATTTTTTCTTTAGTTTGGGCAACAAGTTGTGGCCAAGTATAAGATACAAAGTCACCTTGACTCATCACGGAAACTAAACGGTTATCAGAGTCGACTACAGGTAATCTACGGAAACGCTCATTAGACATTATTCTTAGCCAGTCTGATAGTTTATCTGTTTCTTTAGCTGTCCGTATCTCACTTGTCATAATCTCACTGACAACAGTAATGGATGGGTCAAGTTCTTCTGCAACCACTCGGCGAAATATATCTCGCTCAGTCATTAAGCCTAGAACTTCATTTTTATCGTTGACTATAACTATGGAGCCATAGTTTTTGTTAGCCATGAGTTTAGCCGCAGCTAATACTGTTGTTTCAGGAGCACACGTTAATGGACTTGGCTTGCTTTTATATTCAGGACGACCTTTAATTTGCATAAACTATTTTATCCTTTTCGTTTCTTATGTATTGTAAATACACAACTCGATGAAATTCAAATTATAAGTGACACATTCATTATTACGTGTCTACATATAAGCAATTGAATAAATTGCTTATATGTATTTCGATAAAAGGATATTTCGTTTTAAGGCTCTATAATTTCAAAATCTAAGCCAGCATGATCAATTAAGCGTTTAGTAAGCTTATCGCCCATAATCGTGGCCGGGGTCCAGAATCCTCCTTTTGTGTTTTTAGGTACATCTTTTGCCAAGCAGATTGCAGATTGAGCCAGCATTTTAGCCGTTGATCCATACCCAGGGTCTTGGTCACCTGTTATTCTGCATTTAACTTTAGTACCACTCGATGTTGTTCCAGTAAACAGTAGTTCATATTCACCGCTAAGCTGTTCTTTTTTGCTCGGTCCTTCTCCCGGTTTAGGAAGGATGTAGTTTTGAAGCAGCCAGCGTGTAGGAGGAATTATCAATCCAGCCATAACCGAAGCTAGTCCAATATTTATACAGTGCGCCTTCCATTTTCCGATATTGCCCTTACCCATGAGAACTGCTTCTTCATAAAGAAAATCAGTACCATAACTATTTCCGCTGAGAGCATTAGATCTATGAATTACTCTAGAGTTTATGGCGGCCATTATAAATGGGGCAACCCAGTTTTTATATTCTTCATCGTAGGAAACTTTTATGTTGCTTTGAAATAATGTAAAATTATGGCTCGGAGGACATAGACTATAGGGGTTTTTTAGTTCTTTACGAAGTTTAGAATCACGTGATGCCTCTTTTAAAACGTTTATAATACTTGCAATTGTTCCACCTGAGGCTCCACCCTTCATTTTCAACACTCGCATATTAATTTTATTGCAATTTTGGCCAGTTTTTTTTAGCGCCTTTTGTTGAAGAAAGTGCACGCCTAAATCTGAGGGAATTGAGTCAAACCCACAACAGTTTACAATCCAGGCACTATTTTTTTTTGCTAAATTTTCATATTGGTCCTGCATTTTTCGGATCCATTGTGGCTCACCGGTTAGATCGCAATAGTGAGTTCCAGTTTCCGCACAGACTTTTACCAGAGTGCTACCGTAAAGTGCGTAAGGCCCAACAGTTGATACTACAACCTTGGTTCGCTTACACATAGCATTTATCGCGTTCTCATCATTAGCATCGGCAACGATAGTCTCAATTTCCGATCCATTGATTTCTTTAGTAAGTTTTTTAAGTTTTTCTTTCGATCGCCCTGCGATAGCCCAGCTTAACGAATTATCATTAAATTGCTGTTTTATATATCGAGTCATAATTTGACCCACAAAACTAGTAGCTCCGAAAATAATTATGTCATACTTTTGATCATTCATAAGAGTACCTTTGTTTCAATTTAAGCTCTACTTTACATAGGATTCTTAGGGGTGAAATTACCAATTGTAATGAAAGAGAAAGTATTACTAGCCGTTTCGAGTTATTAACTAGTGACTATAGGTCTATTTCTTTCTTATTTGAATCTTCGTAATAGGTGTTCAGAAATTTGACTGCTTCTTTAAAATCATTTGAGTTTTTATTACTATTTTTAAAAGCTTCTATGTAGCCCTCGACTAGCTGAGGAGTTAACGCTT
>JABGVR010000178.1 GCA_018645985.1 Hellea sp.
CACACCTCTATGTCGACCTACAGCATCTATTTCATCTATGAAAATAATGCATGGAGCGTTTTTTCTGGCATCTGCAAACATATCTCTAACCCTTGAAGCACCAACCCCTACAAACATCTCCACGAAGTCAGAACCAGAAATAGTAAAGAATGGGACCCCAGCTTCACCGGCAACAGCTCTAGCCAGTAGAGTTTTACCAGTACCTGGTGGTCCAACCAAAAGTGCACCAGTAGGAATCCTTGCACCCAAACGAGTAAATCTTGAGGGGTCTTCTAAAAATTCAACGACTTCTTTTAAATCTTCCTTGGCAGATTCAACTCCAGCAACATCTTCAAATGTAACTCGGTTCGTGTTTTCCGTCAGCATCTTTGCCCTTGACTTGCCAAAACTCATTGCACCGCCTCGGCCACCTCCCTGCATTGAACGGAAAATTAGCATTGAAACACCAATTATTAACAATAATGGAAGAACATTTATAAACATAGCTGCCAAAGTATTAGTCCCTTTAACTTTTGAATATTCATAGGGCACATTATATTCGTCGAAAAGCTCCCCAGCTCTGTCATCTATTCTGGATGTATTCGCTCTAAAGCGTTTCCCGTCTGCAGTCTCTCCAGTAATAAGGCCTTCAGCTTCATTTATTTCTGCCTCAGCTATTTTACTGCTGGCAACTTCACTTTCTAATTCAGAGAAAGTGTATTCATTAGGAGCGGAGGAGGACTTTATGGTATTAGATGACACCTGCATCATGATTAAAAACATAGTTATGACCAGGCCCCAAACGACTATATTTTTATTATTTTTTTTCATAAGTACTTACCAAGTTTTTTTTTGAGTGACATCTTTGTATATTAAATAGTGATTGATAACTTAAAAATAAAGCCACATATATAAATATATATACGCAATAACAAATTAATCCGTTTTATCCAAACTTCCACCAAGACAGTATTCAAGCCTTGTTTTTACTAAAGGGAGTATACCTGGTACCAAATTATCATCATCAAGAATGATGCCAGCATTAAAGTTGTCTTTTATAACTGGTAAAGAAATCCGTAAATTAAATGGTATATTCTTTAATAGTTTAAACTGCTTTTTGGATAATAAATCTTTGTTATTATAAAGTGATGACATTTTCATTTTTTTCCCTTCAGTTCCAAATACAAAACGACCATCCCATACTTGTGGTTTACCGTGTGATGTCATTTCGAGATCAGAAGAATAATTTATTCTTTTGTGATGATTATCTTTTCTTCCTTTTACAACTATAGGATCTCTACCTATAACAAAGCCTTGATTGAACTTTATAACCATAGAACCTGCAAGGGTGCTCGCCTGGAAGTCACCGCTTTTCATTCTTTTGAGTAAATTCCTGATTTTCGTTCTATCAATCATACGCCCCTGTCCGCTAGTAGTGCGCAAACAATGGAACATGAGTTCAGGGTATGGAATCTCAGTTAAATAAATATTTCCAAAATAGTCAATTTTTCCAATTTTTCTGAACTGATCCAGTAAAATTTTATTTTCCTTGCTTACGCACTCCTTCATATCTTTGCTTGTTTGAAGTAGCAACTCAACTATATCCGGCCTTTTACGAAGGTAATTTCTTGCCTTAATTCTAGAGTATTTTGTGTCTTTATTTGAAGGGTCTTCAGACCATTTAATTTTATTACTTGCATTGTAATCTCTCAGATACTTCCTTGATACACTAAGCAAAGGACGAACGATATTAACTAAAGATAATTCTGGCCACACAGGTGCATAAGTTATTGAACTCATTCCAGCAGCACCACGCCAATCAGTCTTACGATCATATCGCATCATTAGAGTCTCAACATTATCTTCAAGATTATGAGCTGTCAAAAGGTACTCTACGCCCTCTTCTCGACATTTATTACCAATTAAACCATAGCGTGCTATTCGCGCTTTCTCTTGAATGCCTGTCTTTACTGAACCATGATCCCATTTTAGAACTTCGACATTATAACCAAAACTCTCGGCAAAATACTTGGCCGATTGAGCTTCTAAATGCGAACCACTTCTTAAATTATGGTCAACTATATAAACAAATTTAGATTGCGGGTGGTCTTTGAGCGCGTGAACCAAAGCGGTGCTATCTCCCCCACCTGAGAAGGCGATAGCAAATTTTTTTCCATTTGGAATTAATCTACTAATTTCTTCATTTATGTGACCGGGTAACATGCCTTGGCTTAACACAGCATAACGATAGGTTCCATCTGTTTAACAACCTACTTTTTTTGCCTCTTTGTTTGCTTTGGCTTTTTCAAGTGCTGTAGCATTTGGATATTCAGTTTCGAATGCATTAAAAATTTTACAGCCTTCTGGATTATTCAGTTTTGCAAAACTAGTAGCTAATTTTATCATTGAAGAAGGTGCTTTTATTCCCTTGGGATCACTGCTTATTGAAGCAATATAAGCATTTACTGCTTTTTGAAACCCATTTCGAACAAAATAACTTTCACCAAGCCAGTAATTCACTGTAGCTATATCGTCAGCATCAGGTCTTTCTAGAATATATCTTTCAAAATCTAATTGAGCTCCAAGATAATCTCCTTCTCTCAATTTAACTTTTCCTTCTTCCGGCAATTGCAATAATTCATCATAGGCCACCTGAACATC
>JABGVR010000179.1 GCA_018645985.1 Hellea sp.
AAGCGTGTCCATGGCCTGATGGGAGGCGGTGCAGCAGGGCTAAATGACGGCTTTATATCTTCACCCGACATCGACTATATTTGTTACCACCATGAGCAATCTGCCGGCCATGGCGCCATCGGAGAGTCAAAATATTCAGGAAAACTGGCTGTTGTAAACCCAACAACAGGATGCGGGGGAACGAACTGCATAACTTCTGTGGTTAATGCATGGCAAGATTCTGTGCCAGTTTTATTTTTGTCAGGAAATGTTAACCAAAATACCTGCACTAACTACATAAAAAGGTCCAAAGGTGTCAAATTAAGAACATACGGCATCCAAGAACATGATATAATTTCCACAGTAAAAGATATTACTAAATTTTCAACGTTCGTTGATAAGGCAGAAGATGTTCCAGAACTCTTGCAGTTAGCTATTTCTGCTTCCTTATCAGGCCGAAAGGGACCTGTTTGGCTCGATATTCCAGCAAATATTCAGTCATCTATAATTCAATCTGGTCACAAAATAAAAGACCCACAGCCAGAAAAAAATCAAGCTATTGACTTCAGCGCTCTAAAGCATGCACTCAACTCATCTCACCGCCCACTAATTTTAGCAGGAGGTGGCGTTCGTCAATCAGAAAATGTTAGTGCATTTAATACCTTTATAAATAAATATAATATTCCCTTTGTATCATCTTATGCTTCACGCGACTTAAGTGCCCATCACAACCCGCTGAATATTGGCACTGTTGGGATAAAAGGCAGTAGGGCTGCTAATTTTGCCCTACAAAATTGTGACCTTTTATTGATCTTAGGTTGCAGAATGGCAAGCCCCGTCATCGGCTATGACCCAGATCTTTTCTCTCCAGATAGCTTTAAAATTATGGTTGATATCGACCTTCAGGAATTAGAAAAGGATGATGGTATGATCAATATGCCCATCCATTCGGACTTGTCATATTTCTTTCAAGAGGTGCTGTAATGGCTCAGAGCTGGATTAAAACCTGCGCACGCTGGAAGGACCAGTGGCCAGTATTTAACAAAGAATATCTCGATGATAGTAATGGGATTAATATGTATGCAGTGCTTGAGCACTTAAACAAAACGACAAACGATAATCATATTCTCATGACTGATGCAGGCAGCGGAAGCTATATTTGTCCAGTCGGACTTAATCTAAAATCTGGACAACGACTAATCTCAAGCCCATCGCAAGCCGACATGGGTTGGGCTTTACCAGCCTCTATTGGTGTTGCAATTGAAAGTGGACAATGCGTCATACCTATTATTGGCGATGGAAGCTTTATGACAAATATTCAGGAACTTGCAACTGTCAGCTATCACAGTCTTAATATAAAATTTATTATTTTAAATAATAATGGATACTTGAGCATAAAAAACACTCAGTCAAAATATTTTGACGGACGTGTATATGGAGCAGAATGCGAAAACGGGTTTAGAATCCCTGATCTAAAAGGCATCGCGACTGCTTTTGGAATTGAGTACCAAAGAATTGAAAAACTCTCAAACAGTCACTTAATTTCAGAACAATTTCTTCATAATAGGCCAGTGATAATCGATATAATATGCAGCACAGAACAGGAAGTCTTGCCCTATCAAGCCTTAAAAAATGGCCAACAAGCCGGGCCTCATGACATGGCACCATTTCTTGCGGAGGAAATCATCAAAGAAGAGGCTTTTGTTAATTTGCCGTATGTGAAACCAAAGACATAAAATTTAAGTCTGTGACATTTTAATTGTCTCAGCCATTCTCAGCACCGCTTCAATTGAACTCTCTGACGGCTCCAAACCCAGTAACCTGTTAGCCTTACTTACATCGGGGAAATAACTTGTTGGAGCTCGAGTATTATATTCCGTCTCAGGAAACGCACGCTTTAGACTTAAGTTAAAGTGTTTTGCAAGCGTTTCCGCGACAGATAGTAATGATATAGCATTTTGCGAGCCAACATTCAGAATTTGGCCTGAAGCCCTTTCATCAGTCACCATAACCATCAACCATTTAACTAGATCATCTGTATGAAGATAGCTCCTAAACACAGGGCATGGTGCTTTAATATGTATTGGTCGTCTGGCTAAAATATCACTTACGAAATTACCAACAGCAAAATGACTTGTAAGAGGCAATTCCGGACCACAGAAAGTAAAACATCTAGCTATAGTAACCTTAATTTTGCTACTAGAAATATTTTGAATTACTTCCTCACTATCTAATTTTGACTGAGCATATGCATTAGTTCTGTTAACTGATGTTGCCCTGCTAACTAGAGGAGAGATCTCGCTTAAGGCAGTTAAGGAAGACTTATACCCCGCTCCTGAACTGGCAAAAAGAATGGATGATACACTATTAGACCTCTCC
>JABGVR010000180.1 GCA_018645985.1 Hellea sp.
TACTAAACTCGGGGTGCTAAAAACGCGGTCCGAGTTTTTACATGTAAGATCAGGTAAGTACAGGGCATTTAAAAACCTCGTGGTCCAAGCGAATGCTAATTCCAACAGCGAGGTCATAAGGGTTGGCTTTACTGCTACAAAAAAGATTGGTAACGCAGTAGTAAGAAATAAAGCCAAACGGCGCCTTAGACACGTGGCTCGCGAGCTACTACCTGAATATGGTTTAAAGGGAGTAGATTATGTATTTATTGCTCGCAATTCCACGGCATCCACTCCATATGAAACCTTAATGAATAATACACGTGATGCTCTTGCAAGCATCTCACAAATAAACAAATAAGTATCTAAAAGTTAGAACGGCTAAATTATGCAAGACCAAGGCAATGACCAGAAAAATTTTATTTTAGCCATGTTACTATCAGGCTTGGTGCTCATGGCTTATTGGTTTTTCTATGGGCAACCATTAGAGGAAATGGCGAGAGAAAATGCTGCTTTAGAGCTCAGTCAGGGTACAAATAAAGACATTGAATTATCAAATAGGGACCAAACAATTCAAACCAAAAGTCCAACGGGCCAAAGAATTAATATAGAAACCGCCTCTATTTCTGGATCGTTCAATACAGAAGGCTCAAGGTTTGATGATATTGCATTAAAGAACTACGATAAAACCTTGGATACGGCGGATGGCTCAGTCATTCTATTAGCTCAAGAAGGAAATGAAAAATCAGCTTATTTAATGGATAACTGGACAAATATTAATGGGGGTAATGGGTCAGATACAAAGTGGACATTAGTCTCAGGAGGGACTCTCACTGAAACCTCACCTATATATCTTGAGTATTTAAATGATGAGCTCCTGGTTCAAAGAAAAGTATCCATAGATAATAAGTTTTTAATTACATTATCTGATAAAGTGGTAAACTTAAGTAGCAGTGAAAAAACTATCACTCGAGTTGGGGTTAGTCGTCAACACAATTTACCCGACGACTTAACTAACTTTTTTATTGTCCAAGAGGGCCCCATTTCATTGGTGGACGGAAAGTATCATGATCAAAAGTACAAAGGCCTTAAGAAAAAAAGCAATTGGAATGAAACTGGAAAAGCTGGATGGGCGGGATTAACTGATAAATACTGGTTCATCGCCAATATTGCTCCACAAGATCAGACTATCAAAGTGAATTATGATTTCAAAACCATAAATACTCAAGACGTTTATGAGACCTCCTACACTTTGAGCCCCTTAACACTAACTTCAGGTTCTTCTGTTGAATCTACAAGCCACTTGTATGTTGGCCCCAAAGAACGCTCAACCCTAGTAAATTATGAATTACAAGGGATAGCAGAAATGGAAAGGGCAATTGACTGGGGAGCGATGAGGTTAATCGTTAGGCCTATAAGCTGGACACTTAGCTTTCTAGGATCAAAGCTAGGCAATTACGGACTTGGAATACTCGTTTTAACATTTTTCATAAAACTATTCATGTTTCCTTTATTTAATAAGCAATACGAGAGCCAAGCGAAAATGAAAAAAGTACAGCCGAAAGTAAAAAGGCTGCAAGAACTTTACAAAGATGATAGAATGAAAATGCAACAAGAAATGATGGGCCTTTATAGGAAAGAAGGCGTAAACCCTGCAGCAGGTTGCTTACCTATAATACCTACTATTTTTGTATTCTTCTCACTTTACAAAGCTGTTTTTATTAATATTGATTTACGCCATGAGCCTTTCTTCGGCTGGATACGTGATCTATCTGCAAAAGATCCACTCTCGATTTTAAATGGCTTTGGTGTTTTACCATGGGAAGCTGTTCCAGGGCCCATACCATCGATTCTTGCGATTGGGCCACTAGCAATTTTATACGGCATATCAATGAGCCTCATGTACACTTTAACTCCGCCTGCAGGGGATCCAATGCAAGCCAAAATATTTAAGTTTATGCCCTGGATATTTATGTTTATTCTCTCACCTTTTGCAGCAGGTCTTTTAATATACTGGGTTTGGAATAATATTTTATCTTTTGGTCAGCAGTACTACATAACCAGGAAGTTCAAAGTCGACACTCCTGTAGATGAATTCTGGAGAAAAATAACAGGTAAAAATACATCTGGTAAAGAGTAATGGTAAAAAGTGATAACCAATCATCTATTTCAAAAAATAGTATTGAAAAAGGGCGCCTATTATTTGCTAGAGATGTAACTTTCATGCTTAGTGCAGTCAGCCTTGATACTCTCCCCTCGGCACGGCTTCCTGAAATATGCTTTGCGGGAAGGTCTAATGTTGGAAAATCAAGTTTAATTAATGCACTCACAAATAGAAAAGGCTTGGCACGGGCTTCGAATACTCCTGGTCGTACCAGAGAGTTAAATTATTTCAACATTGACGAAAGATTATTTGTCGTTGACCTACCGGGTTATGGATATGCAAAAGCATCTAAGTCCGACATTGCCAAATGGACTAAATTAACAAGGGAATTTTTATTTGGAAGAGCATCATTGCGCCGCGTTTTTTTGTTAATCGATAGTCGTCATGGGACTAAAGAAAGTGATATAGAACTTATGAATATGCTAGATGAGACAGCTGTTACATATCAGATAGTTTTGACAAAGATTGATAAAATAAAAAAAAACGAGATTGATAAAGTTCATATAAAAACCTCGGCTTTAATCGCCAAGCGCCCAGCGGCATATCCAAATATAATACTTACATCTTCTGAGAAAAAAAGTGGTTTAGATGAATTGCGCTCAACAATAGCCAGTATAGCAATATCGTAGATATTATAAAACTAGTGTAATATTATTTTTTTAAAGATATACTTAAAGCTATTAAATAACATAAATAGAGGCGGTAATGTTGAAACGGCAAGAAAATCAAACGGGCTGGAAAAGTGCAAAAGAGCTTTCAGAAGCTTTGCCATTTATACAAAGGTACTCTGGTCAAACTATAGTTATTAAGTTTGGCGGCCATGCAATGGGCAATAAAGACCTTACAATGCAATTTGCACGTGATGTAGTTCTCCTGAAGCAATTTGGTCTGTGTCCGGTTATTGTTCACGGCGGAGGCCCGCAAATTGGTTCTATGCTTAAAAAGCTTAACATTAAGACAGAGTTTGTAGATGGCTTACGGGTATCAGACATTGAAACAGTAGGTGTAGCTGAAATGGTTCTTTCTGGAGCAATAAATAAGTCAATAGTCCAAGCCATAAATGATGCAGGTGGACGCGCTGTTGGACTATCAGGACGTGATGCAAACCTGATCACAGCAACACAAAAAGATAGTAGCTTAGGGTTCACTGGAACCCCTGTATCAACTGATATATCAGTTCTAAATGTTTTAACTTCAGCAGAACCTGGTTTTATTCCAGTGATATCGCCAATCAGTAGTGGTAATGATGGAAGTTCTTATAATGTTAATGCCGATACAGCAGCCGGAGTACTAGCCGGTGCCTTAAAAGCATCGCGTTTAATGCTACTTACAGATGTCGAAGGGGTAATGGACAATGAAAAGCAATTACTCACAGACTTAACTATTAATGATGCTAAAAATTTGATCGAGAAGGGTGTCGCCAAAGGTGGAATGATACCTAAACTTGAAACAGCAATTAATTCTATTGCCAGTGGCGTTAAAGCAGTTGTGATTTTGGATGGCCGCAAACCTCATGGCCTATTAGTGGAGTTATTTACAGATCAAGGTGCCGGAACTTTGATTAAATGAAAACTTTTATTTCTACTTTCTTTAGTCTGACTTTCTCACTCCAAGCACTCTCTGCAACAGATCAACAAAATATATCTCAAAATAATATTTCTCAAAATTGGCAAATTTGTAATGAGACAAGCTTCATATTGAATGTATCAACTGCTTATGAAAGTGAAGAAACAGGAGAATATAAAATAAATGATGATACAGAGATTTACCCAGGTGAATGTATAAACAAAGAGGTTCTAAATATATATCTTCGGTATATATATGCAAAGAGCAAACCTATCCATCAAGGCGGGGTTAGAGAGTGGCGAGGAAACTTCCAAATTTGCAATAATCTTGTTTCAGAATTGAAAAGTATTTCAAAAAACTGCCAAGAAAAAAACCTCGAATCTAAGTTTTTTAGGTCCATTAAACCGTCAGAAAATACAAGTTATTTAATCGAAAATAAAAACTTTAAAAGCAAAGCAAGAACGGCGGGTATTCAACGTTTATTAAGTGATAATGGTTATGATATGAATAAAATTGATGGTATTTCAGGAAGGAAGACTATCAAAGCTTTAAGTAAGTTCAAGAAACTCAATAAGCTGGAAAATGAAATTGATAAAAAATTACTAATGCAAAAGCTTTCTAAAATGGCGGAAAAAGAAAGTCAAAAAGTGGGCCTCACTATTTGTAATAGAACTGAGGCACCCTTATGGACTGCCCTTGGTACTGAAAATGGAAAAGAGATATCATCACGTGGATGGTGGAATATAAAAATCGATAAATGCACCCAAATTATAAATAGAAAACTCAACTCTAAAAAAACTTATTATTTTGCCCGCAGCGAAACTAAAGATATCATGAAATCAGAAGAAGGTAAAAAGTATTTGAATATAATCGCAGATAAGGCATCAACCAAAAACTTTTGCATTTCTAATTCTAAGTTTTCAGCAATAACAAACATTAATTGTACAGTCTCTGGGTACTATGATGCTCAATTTAGACAACTTCCGACCGATATCGTAGGTTTGACAGTTACTTTAACTAATAATGATTTTTGAAATATTTTTATTAATTAATTAAGAAGCTACAATATGAAACAGAAATCTAATCTCTCAAATATAAATAATTGGATTTTCGATTTAGATAATACACTCTACCGAGCTGACGCAAATTTCTTCTCACAGATCGATAGGAAAATTACTAAATATATAAGTGAATACCTTAAAATTCCAGAATTTAATGCACGCCTTTATCAAAAAGAATTTCTGAGAGACTACGGCACGTCACTATCGGGAATGATGTCCGTACACAATATGGATCCAGACGAGTTTCTTGAGTTTGTTCATGATGTAGATTTATCATCTTTGACCCCACAACCAAAACTTCGTAACAATTTAAAATTACTCAAAGGGAGAAAATTTGTATTCACCAATGGGTCACGTCAGCATGCACTGAATGTAACAAATCATTTAAAACTTAATGATTTGTTTGATGGAAGTTTTGGTATTGAAGATACAAATTACAATCCTAAACCCAATGAAAATGCATACACTATTTTCTGTGAGCACTATCAAGTTGACCCCAAGATGGCTATATTTTTTGAGGACAGTCCACGCAATCTTATAATCCCAAAAAAGATGGGTATGAAAACTGTGTTAGTGACTTCAGATGTAGATTGGAGTCATGAGCCTCAGAGCACGAGACCTGCAGGTAATGACACAATAGCTGACTGGATTGATTTCAAAACGGATGATATTGAAAGTTGGTTAACTGAACACATATTATCCAAATGATTGAAAAAATAACATGGTGTAATTTATGAAAATAATGATTAAAATTTCAATATTTTTTCTTATAATTTCATTAATTGTAATATTCCTGGTGAGCAAAATAGTGGCGCCAAGCCAAGATGCAAAAATGAATGAAGTAATACCCCATGAAAACTATAAGGTATCAAATAAAAGCGAGAAGTTACACAAAAGTTTGTTTATAACTGATCTCCACTCAGATACACTCTTATGGAGCCGAAACCCAGAGAAACGTTGGAAACGCGGTCATGTAGACCTACCACGCCTACGAGAAGGCGGGGTAAATATGCAAGTATTTAGTGCTGTAACAAAATCTCCTAGAGGCCTCAATTTTGATTCAAACTCACCTGATGCTCCTGATGATATTAGCTTATTAATTAAAGCCCAACTTTGGCCTCCTCGAACTTGGAATTCAATATTTGAAAGGGCAGTTTATCAAGCTCAAAGACTGCATAAACTAGAAAGTAATCCAAGTAATAATTTGCTAATTGTAAGAAATAAAACAGACATGGAACATGCAGATAAGAAAATACTAGCACTGTTATTAACAGAAGGGTCACACCCACTGGAAGGGAAAATAGAAAATATAAATAACCTTTACGATGCCGGTTACAGAGCGATGGGACTTCAACATTTCTTTGATAATAAATTAGGTGGATCACTTCATGGGAAATCACAAAGTGGGTTAACGGATTTTGGAAGAGAAGCTGTCCTTGAAATGGAACGCATGAACATTATGATAGATGTAGCACATAGCTCAATAAATACTGTAAAAGATGTTCTTAACACAATTGAGGGGCCTATTTTCATTTCACATGGCGGAACAATAAGCGGGTGTGAGAAGACATTTAACCGTAACCTACCGGATAAGATACTAAAAGAAATATCGAAGAGAGGCGGAATACTTGGTATTGGTTATTTCGATGGGGCTATTTGTGATATTTCACCAAAAGGTATAGCAAGAGAAATTATACATGCCATTTCAATAATGGGTGAAAATTCAATAGCACTAGGGTCAGATTTTGATGGAACTGTAACAACCACCATAGATACTTCCGAATTATCAGCGATAACGTATCAGTTACTCGAGCAAGGCTTAACTGAAAAACAAATTCGTAAGGTTATGGGGGAAAATGCTAGGGACTTCTTTTTAAGAAATCTACCTGAAATCTAATGTTTGAATGGAACAATGAAACAGATTTGAGTAAGCTAACCTTGACGGGCTTTAAAACGAGGGTCTGTTTTATTAATAACGTAAAGTCTTCCTTTACGTCTTACTATTTGACAATCACGATGGCGATTTTTTAAAGATTTCAAAGAACTGCGGACTTTCATCGTACTAGCCTAAATTAGTTAAATTAAAGATGCGCATATAGGGCCCAAAATTTCTACAGTCAAGAGATTTTGAACAAAGAAAATTGACAATATAATTAATTAAATAATGAATTAACCCTTGGCCCCGCTCTCTCCCTCGCTTATGAGATTAGTACTATTCTTATCATAATGGATAAACTTATGGAAACCTTTGCTGTTTTAATGGAAAAACTTAATAATTTTGTCTGGGGGCCTCCAATGATGATCTTATTATTAGGGGTAGGTCTTTTTCTAACAGTCGGTTTGCGGTTTATATCGCTGACCAAAATAGGCTATGGGTTCAATCAGCTCTTTAAAAAACGTGATGACAATGCAGGCCAAGGAGAGGTTTCGCCTTTTGCGGCATTAATGACAGCTCTCTCATCAACTGTCGGAACAGGAAATATTGCAGGAGTCGCAGCGGCAATCGCAATCGGTGGGCCTGGAGCGGTCTTTTGGATGTGGGTAACTGCAATTTTGGGAACAGCAACTAAATTTGGTGAAGGCGTGTTAGCGGTCCGTTTCCGTGAGGTTGACTCAAATGGAAATCGTGTTGGCGGACCAATGTATTACATTAAGAATGGATTAGGGCCAAAATGGCTATGGCTAGCTGGAGCTTTCGCATTTTTTGGAATTATAGGCTCGCTATCTACAGGTAATGCAGTTCAGGCAAACTCCATAGCTGATGCGCTGAAAAGTGCTTATAATTTTGACCCGCGGATTGTGGCTATAGTTTTGTCTCTTCTTGTAGCGACCGTTATTATAGGTGGCATCAAACGTATTGGTGCAGTTGCATCGAAGCTGGTCCCCTTTATGGCCATTATATATTTAGTAGCTGCACTTGTCGTTATAGCGGCTAATATCGGAGAAGTTCCAGCCGCATTTAGTCTCATTTTCAAAGGGGCATTTGGCATGCAGGGTGCAGGCACTGGAATTACCATTGGGCTTATGATGCTTGCCATGCAAAAAGGCGTGGCTCGTGGACTTTTTTCAAATGAAGCTGGACAAGGTTCCGCTCCCATAGCACATGCAGCCGCACAAAATGACAATCCCGTAAATCAAGGTATAATAGCTATGCTTGGCACAATCATAGATACGCTAATCATATGCACAATAACTGCTCTGGTGATACTAACTTCAGGAGTCATGTCAAATGATTGCTTGGCTAATCCTGCAATTTTAGAGTTATTAGAATCGGGAACTACCCCTCAAGGCTGCGAAATTGGAGTGCCGCTAACAGCCGCGGCTTTTGACACTATTCTTGTTGGGTTTGGGGAGCATATTGTTACATTCTGCTTATGCATATTTGCTTTCACTACCATTATAGGATGGTCTTATTATGGTGAACGTTGCACGGCATTTATTTTCAAAGAAAAATCAATTCCTATTTTTAGAGTATTTTGGGTTTTAGCAGTATTCCTATCAAGTTACGCACTCTCATTTGAGACCGGTGAAGATAACTTAGTAGTGGCAACATTTTGGTTAATAGCTGATAGTTTGACTGGATTAATGGCAGCCCCGAACTTAATTGCTATCATTCTCCTTTCGCCAGTGATATTTAAATTAGCCAAAGAGTACTTCCAAAATGACCGCTTATCTGTGAGCAGTCATAAAAATAAAAGTAACAAATAGTTAATTTATTTAGTCATGTATTTAGGAGTTACCTAATGAATATTATTAACCCCAAGGTTGCGGTTGAAGAATTAGACGGCTGGACAGGCGGTGATGATTTTATAACAAAAATTTTTAAATTTAAGGACTTTGTTGAAGCATTTAGCTTTATGACTAACATTGCAATGATTGCAGAAAAAATGAATCATCATCCTGAATGGTATAATGTTTATAATAGAGTAGATATAACGCTCACAACTCATGATTCAGGCGGAGTAACTGAAAAAGATATATCTCTTGCCAAAGCCATGGAAATGGCAGCTCGTTAATTAAGCTTATGCTAATGACGAATATTTTTTATTGTGTTAATGAAGATCTCCGATGACCTCTACTTTGATAGCCAACACCCAGCCAAAAATAATATCTGATTCAGATTGTCGTATAAAGTTGGTAGGCTTAGGACGAAATGAAATTTCGTATCATCTAGAAAATTTTGGAATAGAAAAACAAAAATTAAAAATGCGAACAAAGCAAATATTCCACTGGATTTATAATTACGGGGTACGTGATTGGTCGGAAATGACAAATATAACTAAGAGCCTTAGGAAAGAATTGGAAATCAGATTTTCGCTTGATCGCCCAAAGGTCATAGAAAAGCAGGTAAGTAATGATGGAACTCGAAAATATTTAATTCAGATGAGCCCCGGTATAGAAGTAGAAAGTGTTTTTATACCAGATGTTTCGAAAACTGGCGCGCTGTGTGTTTCATCTCAAGTAGGCTGCACTTTAACTTGTAAGTTTTGCCATACAGGTACGCAAAAGTTAGTCAGAAATCTTACGGCCCGAGAAATAGTATTGCAAGTTATTGCAGCTCGTGACGATCTAAATGAGTGGCCCACAACACAGGAAAATAGAAAACTTACTAATATTGTATTTATGGGCATGGGTGAACCCTTATACAATTCAGAACAGGTAGGAAATAGTTTAGATATAATTTGCGATCCAGAGGGCATCGGCATAGGTAGGCGCAGGATTACTATTTCAACATCAGGTATTGTTCCAGAAATTGGTCCTATTGGGTTAAGAACATCAGCCATGCTGGCCATCTCTCTTCACGCTGCAAACGATGAGCTTCGTGAAAAAATAATGCCCATTAATCGTAAGTACCCCCTTAAGGAGCTAATGCAAGCATGTCGTGATTACCCGGGTTTATCCAACTCTAAAAGGATTACTTTTGAATATGTAATGCTTAAAGGAGTAAATGATAAACCTAAACATGCTAAACAGCTGATAAACCTTTTAAAGGGCATACCCTCTAAAGTTAATCTAATTCCTTTCAATCCATGGCCTGGTAGTGATTTTGAATGCTCTGACTGGGCCACAATAGAAAGCTTTGCAGATATAGTAAATAAAGCAGGATATGCTTCACCAATTAGAACTCCAAGAGGCCGCGATATTCTTGCAGCATGCGGACAACTAAAGTCAGAGTCTGAAAAATTGAGAGCTAGTGATTTAAGAAAATTGAATATATCCAGTAATAAAAGCTAACTTAATTTGGTATTGATTTTAAGAACTACGCAACTAAAGTCTACCAACATATATAAGGGATATAAGATGGCACTTTTAGGAAATATCATTTGGTTCTTATTAGGCGGCTGGTTACTTTTTATACTATATTCAATTTCAGCGATAATATTTTTCCCCGTATTTTTACCTTTATTTAGAATTGCAGTTTACGCGGCTTTTCCATTTGGTAGAAGTGTAATTAGTAAAAGGAAATTAGATAAATATCGTGAATTAAATGGAAACGATACAGAAAATTCCGCAATGACCACTGTAGCTGGATTTCTCAATATTTTGTGGATTATTACATTCGGTTGGATTTTAGCTTTATCGCACTTATTGGCTTCTATAGCGAACCTCTTCTTATTTTTTCTAATCATAACAATACCAAATATTACAGGCCATTGGAAAATGATACGGATAGCATTTATGCCTTTCAATACTGTTATTATACCCAAAACCCTTGCAAATGAGATTGATACAGCCTTAGCCAAAGGCAAATTTAATTTATAATTTGATTTTAGACTATCTGTCTAGTTGACACCAGTGCCTAAAGGTAATTGATAGAAGCTATGGATTACCCGGAAAATGTAAAAGAGATGATTAACGACTTCCAGTTTTTAACTGATTGGGAGGATCGTTATATGCACGTTATTGATATGGGTAAATTACTACCAAGTCTAAATGCGACGGAGAAAACTGATACTAACAAAGTTAAGGGATGCGTTAGTCAAGTATGGCTTATTTCAAATATCTCCGGTGGTCCAGACCCTATGATAAATTTTCGTGGCGATAGCGATGCGCATATAGTCAAAGGGCTGGTAGCAATAACACTAGAAATATTTTCAAATAGGAAATCTTCAGAAATACTAAGTCTGAATGCGATTGAGATACTCAGAGAACTTGGGCTTGACGAGCACCTATCATTACAGCGTGCTAATGGTTTGAAAGCTATGATAGCAAAAATTAAAGATTATGCTCAAGATGCATTAAATTAGAGCAGAAAAAATTTATATTACAATTAGTGTATTACTTTCCGTAAACCACAATCTCACTGGATATCGCATTTCCTTTTCTTTTAAGAATATACAAACGATTGTATTCCGTAGCCTCTATAATAGGCTCTCCAGCAATACCGCCCATAAATTTAGAAAGATCCGGAGTAGTATTCGAGTGCCCAACAACTAGAAATATTCCTTCTTTTGATAAAAGCTCTTTGGATAAACCCACTAAGTCTTTTGGATTATAAAGAAGAATTTCAAGGTTTTTATTGTCTGATACTGGTTTAGCGGTATTTATGGTTCTCTTAAAATCGGAAGAGTAAATATGTGTTAAGGGTACACCTTTTAATCTATCTGCGAGATCCTTGGCTCTTTGTCTTCCTAATTCTGTTAGGTCTGGATCAACTTTTTCTGTGGTTTTCTCTGCATGTCTTACCAAGTAATACTGAGCATCAAAAGCAGTAGTATTCAGGATGGGATAACTATCCGTAATGATTAAAGAGCTGCAACTAACCAAGATGAATAATGAAAGAATTATTGTTAATTTTCGTATTATCATTTCATCAGCGCTCTTTTACAATTCCTGGACTTGCAGGCAATTTTATTAGTGTAAACTCTTCTTTAGCTTAAACTTTTGAAAATTTATTTTTTCTTCTTATCATTTTTTTTATTTTCTATATTTTTTGCTCTTGCTTTGAACCCTAGATCAAAGCCCAACAAACTTATTATAGTTGTTAAGAGTGCAAAAGGCGGATAGCGCAAAGTCAGCAAGACGAATACCCCTAGAGACAAACCCAAAATAACTGCGTACGGATGTAATTTCATTTTTCTAATTCCACGTCCCAATATAAATAATCCGCCCAAGTTGTATGTAAATAGTTAGGAGGAAACTTTCTTCCTTTTGCTTGTAGCTGATGAATGGAGGGCTGGAAAGGTTTTAATTTTGGTGCCATTCCAGCTTCATCTGGCAAACGCCCCCCTTTTTTAAAATTACATCTAGTACAAGCCGCAACTATATTTTCCCAAGTGGTTTTACCCCCCAATCTTCTTGGAATAAGGTGATCAAAAGTTAACTCTTCAGCATTGGCGCAATAAACGCACTTAAACCCATCGCGTAAAAATAGGTTAAATTTAGTAAAAGCAGGGGCTCTATCTTGAGAAACATAATCTTTTAAAGAAACAACCGAAGGCGCCATCATTTTATAATTTGCAGATCTGATAACTTTGTTATAATTATCAACGACATTAACTCTGTCAAGAAAAACTGCTTTAACTGCGTCCTGCCAGGGCCAAAGAGATAATGGCAAGTAACTTAATGGCTGATAATCGGCATTCAAAACAAGGCAGGGGTAATCGCTGAGATTAATAGCTGACGTAACGCCTTCTTTATCGACATAACCCACCTAATCAAACTCGGTGTAAGAAAAGCAAGTAATTTGGAAATATCTGAAAACTCTTCTCCAAAGCAATTAATTAAACACATTAAACTTATTTAATAAATTTTATCAAGTCATGGCTAAGAAAAAATTTAGTACATTAAGGATTGGTAGTGAGAGTGAGACTTGAACTCACGACCTCAGGATTATGAGTCCTGCGCTCTAACCAGCTGAGCTACCCCACCATTCACTTGAGAAGCCGCCATTTAAGGGAAATTAACATTCATTACAAGTCTCTTTATAATTATAAACAGAATAAATATAGTTGTGTACAGAATAAATAATAGAAGACCCCAAAACAGTTCTTTTCTGTACTAAAAATCACAGAATTAAAAGTGAGCTATGTTACACTTAATAATAAATTGATATATTAAGCATACTCATACCTCATAATATAAAATTATGTCTTGAATTTATAGTATTAACGCATATTTTTCTATTATTGACACATTAGAGAGACTATTATGCCCATACAAATTGATGGTATCGATGCCAAAATATTAAATATAATTCAAAAAGATGCTTCTATTTCCGTTGCGGATATAGCAGATGAAGTTGGTTTATCTTCGTCTCCCTGCTGGAGAAGAATAAAACGAATGGAAGAATTAGGTATTATAAAAAATAGAGTTACTATTCTTGACAGAACCAAGCTAGGTCTTGATTTTGAAGTTTTCGTTGCTGTGAAGTTAGCTCTCCCAAATAGGGAAAACATGGAAAAGCTTGAAAGAGCAGTGGCTAACATGCCAGAAGTTGTTCAATGCGCCTCAGTTACTGGAGCAGTTGATTTTATGCTTCGCGTTGTAACAAAAGATATGCATTGCTATGAAGACTTTCTACGTGAAGTTCTTTTGTCAATTGATCTAATCTCAGATGTTCAATCCCGTATAGTGCTTAGACAAACCAAAGAAAGCAATTCAATACCCTTAAACTTAATAAGCAATGCAGTACCAAGAGTTTAATGACAAAATGCAAATATTAAATTATTTCCATATAACCATCGAGTTGGCTTTGATTATTTATATTAACAAAGCAATCACCTTTAGGCCAACTAACTAATTTCGCCCCAGCCATTATAGCTAATTTATTTAATGAGATAGAATCATTAAATGATAAATTATTAAAAATTAAATCAAGGTCTTCCATTCGCCACCATCCATGAGCAGGGTGTTGCTGTAATCCAACTGCAGATATATTAGAAGTTGAAGCAGAGTAAATTTTTTCTAAGAAATTCGCAGGGGGGTTAGGAACATCAATCGCTAAAGTATAAAAGCCTTTCACGCACGAACTACTTTTATCTTTAAAGAACTTCCAAGTTGAATATATTCCGCCCACAGGCCCCAACGGGCCACTTAAATCATCTGATATAACTAATGCCTTCAATCCATAATCGTGATGACCTGAGATAATAAGTGGATTGGTTTTATATTGAATATTTTGAAGAATAATATCGATCATCCGCTTACCACCAATTAATATTTGGCCTTTGTCCCTTCGATTGAAACGAACGGCTGAACCCCCAGCTAAGATGACTATAGGTTTAGAGTAAATGGGGATGTTCATGGGACTTCACGATAACTATTAGGCTAGCTTTTGCAATGAATATAGTAATTAAGTGGAAGGTTATACCTGACCCAACAAGGACTTATATTCGGCTGCTTCGTTCCCGACCTGACCGGGTTAACAAGAATGTCGTCCAAGATAACCTTCCGGGGAGCTAGTTACGTAAATTATCGCTCTCATGCAAGAGGCTAAAAAAATAAACTATTTAAATTCATCAAAAACATTTACTAATGCTTACATTGAACTAAAGAGACAAAATGATGAAATCTCAAAATAAAAACAAAACTTTCATTATGCCATTTTCAGGAGATGAACTTGATCATGCAGAATCAAGACGCACACCAGAAGAATTAGAATTTTTTATAAAGCAAGATAATGCCCAATGCTTATGCATTTATAATGGGTCCGTCGCCATTAACAGTGCTGGAGGCTTAAAGCTTATACATCCATCAAAGCTTATAGGTAAAAAGATAAATGACCCAGGACCAATTTTTCTTGGTATTAGAAATAATACACCTATATTTTCAGCATCTTTGGTGGAACCTGGTGAAATAAAAGAAGATCTAACCTTTGAAGACTTAAGAAAAGCATCCAAGTTTTTAAGTCCTCAGGAAATGTCAGTTGCTGGCAGAGCAAAATCTCTTTTGGACTGGCACATAAATAATAGATTTTGTTCTAAGTGCGGACAAATAACACAACCCAGCAGTGGGGGTATCAAACGTGAATGCAATAGGTGTAGTACAGAGCACTTCCCTCGAGTTAATCCAGTAGTAATTATGCTCATAATATCAAACAATAAAGTTTTACTTGGAAGAGGTAAAGGTTGGCCAGAGGGTGCAATGTCAGCTCTAGCAGGCTTTATATCACCAGGTGAAACAATCGAAGAGGCTGTAAAAAGGGAAACCTATGAGGAAGTAGGCATTAAAATAAAAAACGCGAAGTATATATTTAGCCAACCCTGGCCTTGGCCTTCACAGCTAATGATTGGTATGATTTGTGAAGCGGAAAGTGAAGACCTGAATATAAATACAGATGAAATTGAAGAAGCTAAATGGTTTAAAAAAGATCAAGTTAAAGCTGTTTACGACAACTCAGGCGATCATTTTCTTAGATTGCCTAAATTTACTATAGCCCATCATTTATTAAGGAATTGGATTGATAGTTAAGATAAAATTTCTGAGTTACCGAGGTATAAATAGTAGAGCGAAATAATCACCAAATTAGGTTCTTATAATTTCATACGTGATTCATGCGCAGTGTAAGTACCCAATATTTTAATTGACTCAGTATAAAAACTAAGTTCCTCGAGAGCATGCGCCATTCCTTTTTCTTCAGGGTGCCCTTCAACATCAACATAAAATTGTGCAGCTTGAAAAGAACCTCCAATCATGTAGCTTTCAAGCTTTGTGATATTAATATTATTAGTAGCAAAACCACCCAAAGCCTTATATAGCGCTGAAGGAACGGAACGAACTTTGAAAACAAAGCTTGTTACCCAAGGCCCTCTAACTACGTCTGCCTTTAAAGGCTGGCTAGCTAGTATTAAAAATCGTGTTGTATTATGGCTCTCATCCTGAATATCTTTTTCTATGATATCCAAACCATAGATACTTGCTGCAAGCGATGACGCAATGGCGGATATAGATTTATCTTTCAATTGAGCAACAGCACGCGCCGCTCCTGCTGTATCAACATCTGCTAAAGGTAAAATATTCATTTTAGCTAGGTTTTTTCGAACTTGCCCTAATGCCATAGGGTGTGACCGCGCCGTCTTAATTGTTTCAATTGTTGCTCCAGAAATACCTAGTAATTGATGATGCACAGGTAAGTATAGCTCCCCAATAATGTATAAGCCGCCCTCAGGTAGTAAATGATATATGTCGGAAACTCTGCCCGCCACCGTATTTTCTACAGGTATCATGGCTAGCTTCGCATCTCCTGATCTAACCGCATTGAAAGCTGAGGCAAAGCTTGTACAGGGGTTTGGAGTAAGATCTGGATATTCCATCTGGCAAGCTAAGTGTGAAAAAGCTCCGGGCTCTCCTTGATAGACTATGATATCTGTCATTGTTATAAAACTTTCCTTAAACGTTAATCTCTTAAAGCCTTTGCGACGCTTGGCCGCAAGCTATTTTCGGTTTGCATTTGAAGTATATACTTATAAAGGACAACAAATATTTATATAAGTGTTTCATGTTTGAAACCAACCAAGGACTACGTAATGGATGAACTCGGATTTAATAAGATTGCTGGCGCTATATTGGCGACAGCTCTTGGAGTAATGGTTCTACGAACAGCACCACACATATTTATTCATTCAGAAATGCCAAGCACGCCAGCTTACAGAGTAGGACCTCTTGAAGTAGCTTCAAAAGATGACGCTGAACCACTTCCCTTCCCACAGTTGGTGTGGGTAGACGCTATGGACTCAACACGTGGGTTGAAGGTTTTCAAAAAATGTACTTCATGTCACAATGCCGATATTGATGGCGCTAATGGGACAGGACCTAACCTTTGGAATGTAGTAGGTTCAACTGCAGGAGTTAAAGATGGATTTAAGTATTCAAATGCACTTGTAACCTCCGGAAAAACTTGGACATATGAAGAATTAGACGGTTTTTTAGCAAAGCCTACAAAATATGTTTCAGGAACCAATATGAATTTTGTTGGTTTAAAGAAAGAAACAGATAGGGCAGCAGTTATTGAATTACTACGTCTAGCTTCTGCATCTCCACTTTCAAAACCAACTCCTCAACTTGTTGAAAATGAATCTACTCCCGAAGCAGAAGTAACACCACAGAGCCTAAACCTAGAAACAAAAGAAAAAGATCATGGTGGTGAGGTACATTAGAGCCTTTTTACCGAGGTAATCGTCCCCCCTCCCCGCTCCAAGCTTCTATCAATGACAACGGATAGTGGCTCGATTGTGACAGACATGTAAAATGCGTTTGCATGAATAATATCAGTATTTGAAACCATAATACCTACATGACCCTTCCAAAAAACTAGGTCACCTCTAGAAAAGTTATTTTTTTGTATTGGCAAAAATGACCCCAATTTTTTTTCCATCATATCGGTATCTCTTGGGCTGTCAGACCCAACTGCTCGCAAAGAGGATAAAACTAGTCCTGAGCAATCAAGACCAACTGTACTAATGCCTCCCCAGATATAAGGTAGTCCCAAATGCTTCTCAGCAACACTCGTAAAATCTGAAACCTTTGGAGTATCGGATATTTTCATTACATGTGCACGATGAATATAATCGTCTCTTTCAGTTCTGATAAAATCATCTAAAATGTGTCCAGAGTAAATAAGGGACCCCATAGAGAGAGTCTTATTAATTGGACTTTTGATATTAGCGTCATCAAAGACAGGGGCCCTCAAAGCAGTAACAATATAATTTGCCTGTGTGGTAAATGTACCTAAATCATTTTTCGGAATAAAACCTACATATCCAGGGCACGTAGAGTTTTCATTTATTGCTGCAGCCTGACCATATGCGAAACCGTTTTTTATTTCATAAATTTTAAAATTATGACCAAAGAGTAACTCAGTATCTTTAGAGATGCGTGCTCTAGGCTCGCTGTATAAAGATGCAATCGGCGACACAACTGAACTTAAAGTAAAAGATTGATTATCAGTAAATATTAAATTGAAACGCGGATCTGGGGTGTTTTTTTTTCTAGGCGACACTAAGCAGCCGCTGAAGAGAAGTTATTCGATTTTATCTCAGATTGTATTATATCTGCAAAATGCTGAAGATATAATATACCGCCAGATGTACGCATCACAATTATAGAGCGTCGATCTCTTGGATCTGGCGCCCTTTTAACAAATCCATATTTAGTTAAAGTGTCTAATGCACGCGATATAACTGCTTTAGTGACATTTAATTTTTCTGATAGAGATTTCACTGTTTGGTTTGAATTATCCAGGTAAATTGTCATTAACACAGAAAGCTGGCGAGATGATAAGTCTGGTCCATTCGACAAAACTGTTTCCAAAGTGACCCTGTGCCAAATAGCTAAAGCATCACTTCGTTTTGCTTTAGCTATAGGTGCCAAACTTTGCATTTTTTTGATGTGCCCTTCTTTAAAACAAATCACTCATTTACCAACGAATCGCACAAGAATGATTCTTTGGTCAAGAAAGAATTATTATGACAGCCTCAAAATTTTAATAAGCAACAGAAATACTTACATATTTTTTTAAATAAATAATGAATAGATTACAGAATTAGAGATAATTTATATTTAATATGGCACAATGAATATTAAATACACTCAATTTAAATTGATAAATTACTGTTTAGGCCGCCAGATTTTATCCAATGATACAAACTTCTAACTGCAAACATATCGCCGCCTTTTGGGTGACCTGGGTATGATGTCGGACACCAGCCATAGACATCAAAATGCATCCAAGGTTGTGCATTAACAAACTTTTCCAGAAATAAAGCAGCAGTAATTGAACCCGCAAAACCGCCTCCAGCATTTTTCATATCAGCAATTGGGGAGATTAACATTTGATTATACTGTTGCCAGAGTGGCATATGCCACATGGGGTCTTTTTGTTTTTTTGAATGCTCTAAAACTGAAGAAACCGGAGCCTCTCGATTGCAATAAAATGGTGGAAGAGTTGGGCCTAATGCCACGCGAGCAGCTCCTGTTAAAGTAGCAAAGTCCATAATTAAATTAGGTTCCAGTTCCGATGCTTTAGTCAATGCATCAGCCAAAACTAATCTTCCCTCAGCATCAGTGTTATCAATTTCGATTGTCAGCCCAGAACGGGAAGTTAATATATCCCCTGGTCTGTAAGCCCCAGCTGAAATTGAATTTTCTGCAATCGCAATTAAACAATGCAGTCTTACAGGAAGGTTATTGGCCATAATCATTTTTGAAAGAGCTAACGCATGAGCAGCTCCACCCATATCTTTCTTCATTATTTTTGCCCCTGCAGCACTTTTGATATTTAAGCCCCCTGTATCAAATGTGATGCCTTTACCAACTATGGCAAGGCGAGGGTGAGAAGTCTCACCCCATTCAAACTCTACTAACCTAGGTTCTTCATGCGCAGCTCTTCCAACAGCATGAACCATTGGATATTTTTCTGTAATTAAGTCTTTTCCTTTGGTTATTTTAATAGCTGCTCCATGAAGCTCAGCAATTTTTATAACAGTTTCACCAAGAGCGTCGGGACCCATATCATTAGCGGGGGTATTGATTAAATTTCTACACAGATGGATGGCGTCAACTGTAGATCTTATTTCTTCTAATTTATCGTATTGGTCTATTACTAGAGTTGGAAAAATAGTTTCGGTAGGTAAATATTCTTCAAACTTGTAAGCACCAGCTCCCCACCCAACAATTGCTAAATCTTGTTTCCAGTCCTTAGGTAGCAATGAAAACCTGTAAAACCCAGATGGGAGCGAAGCTGAAAGTCCTCCTGCACGCATAGCCCCAAGATCATCTGTGCTTTTTGAGCCTGCTCCAAATATTACAGATAAAATCTCACCATCAGAACTGGTTAAGCAAAGCTTTTGATCTGTTTTTGCCGAAAACTTTTGAATCTCAGAAAACTTAATATGAGACTCTGATAAAGATAATTTGAATTGAGGCCATTCATTATCCCTTACCACATATATTGGAATTACATTTTCACTAGCTGTAATTTCTTCCTGCTTAACTAATATCGCTGACATTATATCTCCGTTCGATTTATTTAGGTTTTTTTGACGGCTCAAGTAAGTTCTCAAGTCTCTGTGCCAGTCCATCAGGAATCAATATTTCAAACTTTTCTTCTTGATGGTGCCCCTGCCCTTTATGAGTATTAGGCTTTTTGTCTATTGCTTGCTTCTTATCCATTATCACTGAATTTACTAACTTAATCGGCAGTAATGTTTTTTGACCTTTTTCATACCTAGTATGCATAAGTTCTGCTTTTTTCCCAAACAAGTTTATGAGTCGTATCCATTCTTCTTTTGTATAATCAAAGGCAATTCCTTCAGAACTAATGTCAGACCAATTAGCATCCTTCGGAGCAGTAACTGCTTTTTGCAACCACTCTAAAGACCCTAAATTATTATTATTTAATGCTTCAGCATTTGCTGCTAGTAAGCACACCCTTTCATTTACACCATCATTTGATAAATAGGGGGATAATAACTTGAGTGCATTATTACCACTTCCTGAATGTAAAAGTTGTTCGACCTTAAACATCTGGGTTTCATAGTGTTTAGGGTTAGTTCTTATTAAGTCATCAAAATGCTTTTCTTTATTTTTTATTTTTCCAATTTCTACAAGCTTACGGTAAATAATTGCATAAACTGGATGCGGGCCTTTTCTCCAAGATTTTTTAATAACATTAATAGCCTTCTTAAATTCCTTCCTTTCAATTAACAAATGCGAATAATTTACCACAGCAGGTGGAAAATTTGACGCAAATTTGAAGCTCTCAGCTGCAGTATTAAGAGCCTCATCCACTTGATTTAACTTACTCAACCTTACTGTTTCAGCTGAAAACAAGGCTGCTCGATATCGATAAATAGCTTTAAGGTCGAAATGTTTACTTAACTCCACCTCAGTCAACGTTTCTAGTGCTTTAGACCAGTCTGCCTCGAGTACATGTGATTGGAATATTATGTGATATGCCCAGTAGGATTTCTTATTTTTATTAATGGCATCTTTAGCGTGCTTAATTGCCTTTGGATAATCAGAGGTAGCAAAAAATTGTTCTGCGAGACCACGTTGCGCCATAGCTAAATAGTCACGGTCCGAAAGCATAGCTTTATAGTGGCTAATCGCGTCCTCACTGTCACCACACGCCTCTGCCGATTTAGCGTTTATAAAGTAAGTTAGCCCCTTTGGCATTAAAGCACTGCCTGACTTTTTTGTATTCTTTCTTACAGTTGTTATATTTCCTTCAGCCACAGCAACCAACATTGCTCTAAAAGAGTTAATTTGACTCCCTTTATCCAAACTCTCCAACCGTTGACTGTTTAGTAATAATTTTCGAATATTCAGAATAATTGAAAATAATAATGCTAAAAAGGCAAAACCGGCAAAAAATATGCCCGTCGCAGCCTCTGGTGAAATCGATATATATTGAAATACTGGTGGCCCCTCATTAACCGGCATTTGAAAAATAAGTTTTGGAAATCCATCTAAAATCAAAAATGTAGCTGACAAAACCGATAAGAGGATAGTAACAATATTCAAATACCTAATCATTCATCACCTCTAAGTTCTTAACCAAGTCTATTATTGCCATTTCATTAGGTTCTTTTGAAACTTTGTGTCTCACACCTTTCAGAGTTCCCAAAGCATCTTTTGTAGCCTTGCTAATAGAGATAACTGTAACCCCTAAAAGGTTAAATTGGTATTTAACAAGCGTTCTTGCCGCCAAGGGGGAATATAAAATTAAATAATCTATCTCATTAACATTAATTGAAGGCTTAACCTTAATTGGAGTAGAGTTATAGTAAACTAGTCTCTCAGCATTATACCCCTTTTGTAGTAAATCTTTGACAATGGAACCTTGTAAATTATTACCGCCGCAATGATAGATATTATTATCTTTACTGAAGTTATTTAAAATTAAATTAGCAACATCTCTAGAGTCACCGTTTGCAGTTAACGGGTACTCAAATCCAAATTTTCTTGCTAAACGTTGTGTCTCTTTACCAACAGTGACAACACTCCAGTCTCTTTCTGTTGTCTTTTCAGAAAAAGCTCTAACCCCGTTACCTGAAGTAAAGACTAGTATCCCCTTTTTTAGAGGTAAATTTGGCTCTTCAGAAGGTTTCGATATTTCCAATAGTGGAAAGGTGAGCGGATTAAATCCTGCATACGACCAGTTTTTTGAACTTCTATCCGCAGCTGGAAGCGATCGAGTCACCCAAACTGTTGGCTTTGGTCTGCTTAACATTTCTTTTTTAATCCCAAAGAATTTTTTTTCCAATTTCTTCACGCACATCAATTCCTAGCTTATATCCTAGAGAAATAGCTTCATCTATGCCTAATATTTTTTGTTTGACTTCACGTGAAAACACTAAAGTCCCATCCTTAGAGATAACTTCTCCTCGGAAATTAAGAATTTTATCTTTATAATTTGCGAGAGCAGCAATTGGGGTTTTACACGAGCCATCAAGTGCTCTTAAAAAGGACCTCTCAGCTGCAATGGAAATCTCTGTTTCATAGTGATTTAGTGATGCAATTATTTTCTTTGTTTGAGTGTCTAATTTGCGGATTTCTATACCTATTGCTCCCTGTGCTGGCGCAGATAACATAATATCAGATTCTATAGTCTCTGTTATTAACCCTTGCTCCCCCAGGCGGTTTAAACCTGCCACAGCAAGGAAAGTTGCATCACAGTCTCCATTCTTTAGTTTATTGATACGTGTGCCCACATTACCTCGGAGCAATGAAAATTGAATGTCGGGCCGTATGGCACTTAACTGAGCTCGGCGACGTATTGAAGCTGTCCCAACGATAGCTTTATGTGGCAAATCAGTGAGCTTGGATACTTTATAAGATATGAATGCATCTCGAGGGTCTTCTCTTTTCAAGACGGCCTCTATGCTCAAGCCTTCTTGGCTAATTGTTGGAACGTCTTTCATTGAGTGTACAGCTAAGTCAATATCTCCGTTAATTAACGCCGCCTCTAACTCTTTTGTAAACAACCCCTTACCTCCAAAATCTTTTAGGTCTCCACTTATTTTATCGCCAGATGTTTTGAAAATTTTAATCCTAGACTCATGGCCCAGAAGGGTTTTGACTAAATTAGCCTGATAAAGAGCCAATGGAGAACCCCTTGTTCCTATAATAAGCTTACGTTGCATCCCGGCCAAATACTCCCTATGTGATATTTGTGACTCTAACGCCTTTAAAATACCCTGTCCAAGAGAAAGCGCTTATACTGGGCATAGAAAGTAGCTGTGATGAAACAGCTGCTTCTGTTGTGTTATGGGAAAAAGGCAAACCAATAAAAATTCTATCCTCTATTATAGCAAGCCAAAATACTGAGCACGCTCCTTATGGCGGTGTTGTTCCAGAAATAGCAGCAAGAGCACATCTTCTAAAAATTGAAGGTATAATAGAAAATGCAGTGCAAGAAGCTGATATAAATTACGTAGATTTAGATGCAATAGCAGCAACTGCTGGCCCGGGGCTTATCGGCGGAGTGATTACGGGGCTCATGGCTGCCAAAGGTATTTCCATGTCTTTAAATATACCTTTGATAGCCGTAAATCACCTTGAGGGGCATGCGCTTTCTCCAAGTCTTTCTGAAGACTGTCCTTTTCCATATTTATTATTACTTGTTTCTGGAGGTCATACTCAACTGTTATCCGTAAAGGGACTTGGTAACTACAGAAGAATTGGAAGTACATTAGATGATGCTGCAGGTGAAGCATTCGATAAGACAGCAAAGGTTATGGGACTAGGTTTTCCTGGCGGCCCAAAAGTCGAGCATCTTGCAAAAAGTGGAGACTCTAAAGCTGTAGACTTACCCAGGCCATTAAAAGGCAAGAACCATGCTGATTTTTCATTTGCAGGATTAAAAACAGCAGTGTCCCGTGCATATAATGCCTCGAACAAGACAGAGACTGCCAAAGCAAATATCGCAGCAAGCTTCCAAGAGGCAGTTTGTGATGTGCTAAATGATCGTTCCCGAAGGGCAATGAAATTTTTCATTGATGATCCAGATGTTAATTCTAATAAAAAACACCACTTTGTGGTTGCGGGCGGGGTCGCAGCTAATACTAAGATAAGGGAGTCACTTGAAACATTATGCGAGAGTGAGAATTTTAAATTTGTTGCACCTCCTCTAAAGTATTGTACAGATAATGCTGCCATGATTGCTTTAGCTGGGGCACAGCACTATGCCGTCGGTAATTTTGACAACATTTCAGTAAAAGCTAGACCTCGGTGGCCACTCGACATGATTGCAGCTACCCAAAAGCCCAAAAGTGGGTACGGTAAAAAGGGGCCGAAGTCATGAAAAAAAGAAATCAAAACTTCCAAAGAATAGGCGTTATTGGTGGAGGCGCATGGGGAACCGCACTTGCGCAAAGACTTGCCTTAGCAGGTCGCGATACTTTGCTTTGGGCTTATGAAGGCCAATGCGTGTCTGATATAAATAAAAAAAGACAAAATAGTCTATATTTGCCTGACATAAATTTACATCACAACATATTTGCAACATCCGATATTAAAGATTTAGCAGACATGGATGCCATATTTTCTGTGGCTCCAGCCCAGCACACGAGAAATATTTTAGAGGAATTTTCACCCTTCATTAAAGAGGGGTTACCGATAGTGCTCTGTTCTAAAGGCATAGAAATTTCTTCACATAGTTTCATGTCTCAAGTTCTTGATCAAGTATCACCAAAGTCAATAGCAGCAGTTTTATCAGGCCCAAGCTTTGCTATTGATGTGGCTAGAGGCTTACCTACAGCGGTAACATTGGCTTGTGCGAATAAAACTATTGGTCAGAAACTAGTTGAGGCAATAGGCGCCCCCACATTCAGGCCATATTTTTCTAAAGATGTGATCGGTGCAGAAGTAGGTGGAGCAGTTAAAAACGTTCTCGCTATTGCTTGCGGTATAGTTATCGGAAAAGGCTTTGGAAAGTCAGCCCATGCAGCCGTTATTGCTCGTGGTTACGCTGAAATGACTCGGTTCGGCATTGCCCTTGGCTGTAAGCCCGAAACTTTAGGCGGTTTATGTGGTTTAGGAGATCTAGTCTTAACCTGCTCATCAGAACAGTCCCGAAATATGTCATGCGGCCTATCTCTGGGTAAAGGCATGACTTTAAACGAAATAATATCATCACGAAATTCTGTGACAGAGGGCGTTGCAACCGCTCCCGTTTTGGAGGCCATGGCAAAGAAACTTAGAATAGACATGCCAATATGCACGGCTATGTCTCAAATTCTTTCCGGAAAAATAAATGTTGATGAAGCCATAAAACAACTATTATCTCGTGAAATAACAACGGAGATCTAAATTGGAATTTATTATTTATAGCGAGGACAAGCCTGATAGCTTGCACATCAGGCAGTCTGCGCGCAATGACCACTTAGCTTGGCTAAAAACTAAGAGTGAAGTCGAATTACTTATAGCCGGACCATGGATGGATGAAAATGAAATAATGAGAGGTAGTTTATTAATCGTAAAGGCTAAAAATAAAAATACAGTCACTCAATGGTTAAAAGGTGACCCATATGGATCGGCAGGACTAACAAATAAAGTTATAATAAAGCATTTTAATTGGGTTATCGGTAAATGACTATTCTTAATTTATTTTCAGTCTTGCTATTGTTTCACGCAGGGTTTTATTAAAAGTTGTACAGGTTAGTCTCATAGCTCTTGATAGATAACTAATCTTCCTTACATATAAACTAAATTATTCGACAGCCTTAAGAGGACAGCAACTATGCCTAAAAAACTATTGGTAACTACATTGTTAATAGGGTGCCTAATTTCACAAGAGGGGCATTCACAAGCACTTCTCAACTCAGGTTCAGCAATGAGTTTAGATAGTGAAAGAGGGGTATTAAGCATGGCGCCACTTCTCGATAGAATCACTCCTGCAGTCGTATCAATTAATGTCAGAAGCACAGCTAAAGCTCCCAAACTATCGAATAGGAACGAAGAACTTCTCGAACGTTTCTTTGGCGGACGCATGCCGAATGAGCCAAGAGAAAAAAGTGGCCTAGGCTCTGGCGTTATAGTAAATGCTGCTGATGGGCTTATTATCACTAACGCGCATGTAATTGAGGATGCAGATGAAATAATCGTGACGCTTAAAGATAAAAGGCAATTGGAAGCTAAAATAGTCGGAACAGATAAAAAGACAGACATAGCATTGATTAAAGTATCGGCCAAAAAACTAGCTGAATTACAAATAGCTAAAGCAAGTGAAGTAAGGGTAGGTGATTATGTGATCGCAGTGGGAAATCCATTTGGCTTATCGCATTCTGTAACATCGGGTATTGTATCTGCACTTGGCCGTGATAACGGGAGTGGTGATGGGTATCAGGATTTTATTCAGACTGATGCATCAATAAATCCAGGAAATTCAGGTGGAGCATTAGTAAACTCAAAAGGTGAACTAATAGGAATAAACTCTGCTATAATATCAAGATCAGGTGGCAACCAAGGTATCGGGTTCGCTGTACCCACAAATATAGTTCAAGCTGTTATGCGTCAGTTGATTTCCTATGGAGAGGTACGCCGGGGTAGAATTGGTGTGCTGATAGGAGATATAACACCTACGCTCAAAGAGGCTTTAGACCTTACAACGCTCGATGGCGCCTTAGTAAGCCAAGTGGTGGAAGACAGCCCTGCAGAAAAAGCAGGTCTAAAGCGCGATGATGTAATTATTTCTTTTAATGGAGGAGCAATAAAAGATGCGTCAGACATTAGAAATGCAGTTGGTCTCGTTGAACCAGGAGAAAGGTACACCATTACCTATTTGCGAGAAGGAAGAAAAATAAAACGCAGAATAGAAGTCGAGGCCGTTGACGAAAATGATGAACAGTCAGATAGCCTAGCCATGAATAATGGTCCTGAAACGAAAAACTTCTCAGGAGCAACTCTTGCAAATATTCCAGCAGATTTAAACCTCAGAGGCGGTAGCGAAGGAGTCTATGTTTCAGAAGTAGAAATAAGCTCAAAAGCTCAAAGAGCTGGACTTGTCAAAGGAGACGTTATTCGTTCGGTAAACCGGAGAGACGTGCAAAACCTTGAAAGCTTCAATAAACTTACAAAAGGTGAAGATGGACCATTCGCACTATCAGTAGAACGTAATGGAAGTACATTTTACGTAGCTATTAAATAATAAATGCGCATGTTAATTTGAGTTTAAAGCCTCATATGGTGCTTTATTAAGGTTTCATTAAATGATGCTAATGTGAACATTTTTTAGTAATTCTTCTCAAAATTTTATGCTATAGTATTGGAGTGGAATACAGTATGAAAAATTATTTGAAAATTACATTCCTTTATGGAAGTTTATTATTTGCAGCCAGCAGCGCGACTGTAGCTATCGCAAATGAAATCGAAAATAATAAAGTTATTACCTCTGATCAGTTTTTTTTAAATGCCCATAAAATATTTTCTTCAGCTGACACAGATCTCGACCTCAAACTATCAAAAGCAGAATTAATGAATTTCCGTCGTAAAAAAAATATCGAGCGAGCAGAAAGGGATTTCAATAAAATTGATGAAGATAAGAATGGGGTATTAAGTATTGATGAATGGAAATCGCAAGCTATTGACTTTAATCTCAGAAGAAATTCTCTTCAAAGATCAAATTTTAAAACCTCAGAAAATCGTCCCACAGCACTTGGGCGTGATTTAAATTCCGATGGTTTTATTTCCCTTGAAGAACATAATATATCCACAAGATCTAATTTTTTAAAAATGGATACTAATAGTGATGGGGTGTTAACAAGTCATGACCGCTTTAGACATAACCCCCGTAATAAACTTAAATAAGTACTTTGATCAGTCAAACTCAGTAGCTCACGAACTGCTGAACCTAGCACTCAAAATAACAAATAAAAAACTGGATTCCCAAAAGCATTAATTTCCGTTAACTATATTACTAGCTTGGGGTTTTTGATTCGCAAGGAAGGGAATATATTATGCGTGTTCTGCTAATTGAGGATGATAGTGCTACAGCACAAGTTATAGAATTAATGCTAAAGTCAGAAGGGTTTAACGTATATACTACGGACCTAGGAGAAGAGGGCGTGGACCTAGGTAAGCTCTATGATTATGATATAATATTATTAGACTTGAACTTACCAGATATGCCAGGTTTTGATGTCCTTAAAACCTTAAGATTGGCAAAAATTAATACCCCTATCTTTATATTATCTGGAACCAGCGATATTGAATCTAAAGTGAGAGGTCTTGGCACTGGGGCTGACGATTTCATGACAAAGCCGTTCCACAAAGATGAATTGGTAGCACGTATTCATGCAGTAGTAAGAAGATCTAAAGGGCACAGTCAATCAACTATTACAACTGGTGAAATTAAAGTTAATCTTGATGCTAAAACAGTAGAAGTAGGGGATCAAAGAGTTCATCTCACAGGTAAAGAATATCAGATGCTTGAGCTTTTATCTTTACGTAAAGGAACTACTCTCACGAAAGAAATGTTTCTCAACCACCTTTATGGCGGTATGGATGAACCAGAATTAAAAATAATTGACGTATTCATATGCAAATTAAGAAAAAAAATTGTTGCAGTTTCAAAGGGAGAACATCACATAGAAACTGTATGGGGAAGAGGTTATGTTCTTAGAGATCCCGCCAAAGATAAAGTTTCAGTTTAAAGCGTTTTACGATTTTTCATAGCTTTCAGTTGCTCTTCCGTAGCAGGTTTTTGGTACATCTCTTTCCAGTCTTCATAAGGAATCCCATAGATTCTTTTCCTAGCTTCAGCATCAGAAATTTCTACTCCGTTTTTCTCAGCACCTTTTTTATACCATTTTCCCAAGCAATTTCTGCAAAAATTAGCCAAGATCATTAAATCGATATTTTGTACGTCCTTTCGTGCGTCTAGATGTGAGAGTAACTCTCGAAATGCGGCAGCATCCAATTTGTCTTTTAATTCATTGTTCATTTTCTATCGACTTCCTCTATTACGTTTTCCGCGTAATCCCTTAGCGCCCTCTTTAGCTGGGGGGCTTGCGAGAGTTCCTAGTTTCTCAATCACTTGCTCCATCGACGGTCTATTCGATGCAACGTGATTATCTATTGCACTACGCATATGCGATATATGTTCAGGTGCGGTACCACAACACCCGCCTATAATTTTAGCACCTGCATTTATTGCTAGACTTGTATATTCTGCCATTAACTCAGGTGTTCCTGAATAAATAGTTTCTTTTCCTTTAACTACAGGTATTCCACAATTTGCTTTTCCTATAATAGCCGCTTCTAGTATCTCTGATGTCATTTCAAGAATTGATAATACCATATCGGATGCACCAACCCCACAATTGGCTCCATAAGCGAGGGGCGATATTGTTAAATGGGCTGTAGCTTCATGTATTTTAGAAGGTTTTATTCCCATCATTGTGCGTCCAGCTGTATCAAAGCTGGCAGTGAAGACATAGGGAATTCCAACTTTAATAGCCGCTCTCGCAGCTGCTTCTATTTCTTCGATAGAGGACATTGTTTCAATCCAAGCCAAGTCTGCACCGCCATCTTTAAGTCCTTGAATTTGTTCTTCAAAATAACCTATGCAATCTTTCATGGTTAAATCACCCATGGGCTCAAAAAGCTCACCTGTTGGACCTACTGAACCCCCTACTACTATTTCTCTTTCTGAATTTTCAGCGACCCGTCCTGCAATTTTTGCTCCAGCTTTATTTATTGCGTAAGTTTCACTTTCAGCATTGTGTAATTTTAATCGAGGTCTGTTCGCTCCAAAAGTATTTGTTAATATTATATCTGAGCCTGCATCCGCAAAGGACCTGTGCAAGGAAGAAGGTTTTTCTGGGTGCGATACGTTCCATAAGTCAGGTGGAAATCCTGGCTCAAGACCCATTGACATAAAACTTGTTCCTGTAGCACCGTCAGCTAGTAAAGGAATATTTTTCTTAAGTAGTTTTTCTAGTGAACTACGCATCACGGTAGCGCGTTATGCGCACACCTACGGCTTCGGCTTCGGCGAAAGCACTTAACTTAGAAACTGAAACGGTTGCTTGCTCTGCTCGGTCATAAAGCAAACATATTTCTGCGACAGATTCAGCCAATGTTTCAACAAGGTCAATATGACCTTTTGATAGTAACTTTTTCACATCTTCAACTATGTAATCATAGCGCAATATGTTCTGAGTCGGGTCAGTAATTGTATTTTCAAGAAACCCTAGATCAACACTTATATCAAATCTAACAGGCTGCTCAATTCCGCGCTCACTTTCAAAAACACCTATCTGGGCTTGTAGCACAAGGCCTTCAATAAAAACTTGATCGTTAATAGCACTCTTTGCAGGCTTTAGATTTGTATGACTCGTATTTTCATAGACTTTAAGCATCAAAACTTCCTTAAAAACTAAAAATTTATCTGAGCCTTATTACTGCAATTATCAAGCTTAATTTTAATGAAATAATAAAGAATTATTAGATTTAATATATTAATTTTCAAAAATTTTAATAGTATCGCTACATAGCAACATATACTTGCCTACCCATATATTATGTTCTAAGTGCAATTTTATTGGTCGCCTTGTGCGTTAATAAGGGAATGGAGTTTAAAGCTTCAACTGCACCCGCAGCTGTAATTGGTAAGTTTCTCTTACATATGTCACTGATTTTTCGGGAAGACGTAAGAGCAGCATTTGAACCAAAAGTCAGAAGACCTGCCAATAAAGTCGCCAGCGCACGCGGGCGGGGATGACCGATGTGCATGGAAAAAAGGTAATAATACCTTTCCCAATGACGACACTTTTATATTTAAAATCGCTATTTTAGCGAAATTGGAGTCGTGTAATGAAAAAATATCTGCTGAGCAGTGCCATGATCTTTTTATCTAGCAATGCATTTGGTCAAAATGGGCAAGATTTAAATAAAAATAATGAAGATATAATTGTCTTGGGAACAAGACTAGGAAACATAGATAAAAATAATCTCACCTCACCTGCAATAATTATCACTGAAACCGAAATAATTAATCGAGGGCAACAGTATGTCTCAGATTTGCTGAGAACTATACCAGGAGTTGCTGTTAACTCCTCAGGACCACAAGGCAGCTTAACGCAAGTAAGAGTGAGGGGCTCTGAAGCAAACCATGTCTTAGTATTAATTGACGGCGTAGAAATGAATAATCCCACTACAGGCGAATTTGATTTTGCAGGTCTACGCGCGTCCGATGTCATACGAATAGAAATCTTAAAAGGAGAGCAATCAGCCTTATACGGTTCGGATGCAATAGGAGGTGTTATAAACATAAACACACGAGCAAATTCAGTAACCAAAAGTGTTCAGGGCTCTATCAGTGGTGGTAATGAGGAAAGCTATCAAGGTAATCTCAATGCAATAATTCCGGTTGGCTCGGCCTCCTTATCATTGAACGGAACAGCATTTAAGTCCCAAGGCTATGATATATCTGGGCTCAACGGCGAAAAAGATGGCTCAAAAGGTAGCAATGTAACCCTCGGTTTAAATAACGTAAATTTTGCAGGTATATCTTTGAGTGCCAAATTCGGATTTTCTGACATTACAGCTGATATAGACGAAGATACCGATTTCAATGGCCGGCTTGATAACACAAATGGAGAAACAAACGTAAAAAGTGATACAGCAAGAATAGATGCTAAATTCGATTTAGCCGGTTTTTCTAATGCAATCACCTCACATATGGTTGCCACCGACACAAATACTCAAGCAGGGTTCTCAAGTCTTTCAAAAGGTGCAAGGCATGGAATAAACTGGGTTACAAAAAAAGTGATCGGAGGCAATACAATATCATTCTTAACTGAAGCCGAGCACGAGTCTTATTCTATCTTACCAAATTTCACAGAAGCTGATGCTGAGCCTGAAATTTGGTCATATGCACTTGCTGGCGATTACGTTCATTCTTCTGGACCGATGACAATAACAGCTTCTGGCCGTCACGATATAAATGATTTTTTCAAAAATGTTACTACATGGAGGGTAGGAGCAGGCTATAAACTAGACGAAATAAATGGCAGATTCCGTGCGTCCATAGGTTCTGGTATAAAAAATCCTTCGTTAATCGAACTATTTGGTTTTTATCCAACTTCTGGTTTTTCTGGAAACGAAGACCTGAAGCCCGAAAACTCATTAGGTTTTAATATAGGCTACGAACATAAAATTGCCAATCTACAACTATCTATTGATTATTTCAGATCAGAATTAAAGAATGAAATTTCTACAATATTTGCTCCTGACTTTACTTCCACTGTGATCAATTTAGGCTCTAAAAGCATTCGCCAGGGTATTGAATTCGACGCTCAATGGGATATTTCAGAAAAATTAAAAGTTAAATCCTCCGCAACTTTTCAAAAAAGTAAGCAAAATGATTTAGAAGAAATTCGAAGGCCTAAGTTTACAGCTAGCACATCGATCACATATATACCCAACGATGACATACTAATTTCAACTTCGCTTGATCATAATGGCAGTCAGCTTGATACAGATTTTTCAACTTTTCAGAATGTAAAGCTTGATGCTTTCACATTAGTTGGAGTTAATGCTTCCTATAGAGTAAACGATAATTTCAAATTTACACTACGAGGTGACAATTTACTCAATGAAGATTATCAAGAAGTCGTTGGTTATTTTTCTCAAGGACGAAAATTGTATGCCGGATTTCAAACAAGTTTTTAATTATTAATATTTAATTCGGCTTTTCAATACTTGGGTTAATTGGTCTAATGACATTTGGCCCTTGGAATGCATAATATCTGGATACCTCATAGCCTTGCTTCCTAAGCATTTCTATGAGGCTGTCTTCTCCTAGCAAATGACTAATCCCCACCGCAGCAAAACCCGTTCCGCTACCTTCTATAAAAAATATAAGCTTATCTAACCATTTTTTATTTCTTTCCAAAATTAGGCTATTATAAAATTCTGGGGATTTATATTTCATCGTTTCAACTAACTCGCGAGATAAATAATCCGTTCTTCCTAAAGCCCACGACTTGGCGATACTATTAAGATCATCACCAAGACTATTAAAGCCCTCAAGGCTTTCAGTAAGTATTGAAATTTGGGTAGAATGAGAGAGATTAACTGAGGCAAGAATTTGCTCCTCGACAGTTTCTAAATATATAATATTTTTTTTATCTCTCATAGCTCGTGACTTTAAGGCCTCATCAGCAGAGAGTTCTGATGATAAGTCGGCACTTTTAGCCGCTGCCATAGTAATGAATTCACTAGCAAACCACGGCTTAAAACTATCCAATGCAGCAATACTCAAATTACCATTGTGTGCAACCGCCTCTAATAATTTTAACTGATAATTATCAAGCCCATCAGACAGCCTGAGTCCATCCTGCCGCATACCAAGGCTCGTTGCTAAAATATTTGCTGCAACCTTCTCATCTGTTGCGGAATTAACTTCAAAAAATATAGTACCTGAGGATGAAAAAGCTTTTTTCATATCATTTTTTTGCCAATTCAGGTCAGGCGGTAAAAGGTGAACAGTGCCGTATAAGTAAAGCACCGTATCGCTGTCCTTAAGGACCCAGATAGCCGGACCATCATTGCGATCGCGAGCAAGCTCAACTTGCGAATTAATATCGGAGGAAATTGTTGAACTGTCACAGCTAATGAGCCAAACAGTAAACATTATGATAATAAATCGAAACATATTTTATTATTGAACTCACCTATAAATATATTCAATAGTTCTTTTTATGAATACTTATTGGATGTTTTTGGTGTCTAATTCAGGAATGTACTCATAAAATTCAGATCCTGCTAATTCCGAGAGATTGCACCAACTTGAGGTAGCAAAAAAAACTCTACCCCTTAAGACTTCAGCACTGCGAATTCCATTGGCGCAAGGGTTGCCAAAACCATTACTTGTTAGAACACGAGGTGGACCATACCCCTCAAAAACTACAAGATCACCACCTGGAATAAAATCTTTACCATTTCCATTCTTCTCCATTTGTTTTCTCATATGCCTATGTAGCACATGTGTTAGGCTATTATTCTTCTTATTTTCCCAACCAATAATTGGTATAGAAAGTCCTGGAATTATTAATAGTCTATTTGCATTTGCTTTTTCGAGTAAATCATGAGTCCCTGAAAATGCATCAAAGAAACCCCAAAATAAACTTCCATTATGATTTAGTGATGTCCACGAGTAAATATTTCCTGGATTACCCATGCCAGCATCGCCAAATAAAGGAATCTGCTTAAGGTTATTTGGTACGCTTCCCCATTGCCCGTCATCATTAACAACATTGAAATTTTCATATCCATATAGTAATTCCGGGTCTTTAGCTCCTTTACTAATCTGATCCAGGTCAGTTAGTTTCATCCTAAAAATGGAGCTAGCCCTCCATTGGTTGATTGTGAATACTTCATGCTTTTTATTTGTAGATGTCAGTTTTTTAAAAAGCTTTTTATCTGCTTTTTTAAAATGTTCATATCCTGAAGCAGTCCCTTGATGGTAGGTTCCAAAATAAATGTACCCATTAAAAATATTAGTTGTGCCCCACTTTGAACCCCAGCGACCCCTAGTATCTGGATCATACTGTTCCATTCCAAAAATAACTTTAAATTTCATATGATTGTTTTTTGTCCACCCCCCCAGAGGTAAGGGATCTGATAAGAGCATTTTAGATTCCTCACGAGTAGGGTCAAGATCACTTGTATCGTTATTATATAATAGAGGGTGTGCCGCTGATGACATTATAAGTCTTTGACTGCCATCATAATGCTTGAACTGTTTTAAATCACCGATCATTCCGTGCCGGCCATCAAGCTTTTCAGAAGAAACTATATCCCAACCTGCCCCGGTTCCATCTTCAGTCTGTAGGTAGTTACCACCTTTAAAGGGGTTATCTTGACTTCCAATCCAGCGCAGCATCACGGTAGGGCCTTGACCGTTTTGCAGCATGCCTGTTTCAGCTCCAACTATAGTATAAAATCCAATTTGACCCGCTGCATCTTTAATGGCTACAAAGCGGCGGATTGTGTCGCCTTTAATATCTCGGTAACCCAAAAAGGACCTTTTCTTAGCATTAAAAGCAAATATTCTGAGCCACCCTTCTGATTTAGCATGTTTATGATGCCCTACAAAAAATACAATATCGCCAATTGTTCCTGCAGCCCTTAGTCCCATTACTGAACGGCGCGACATTTCTTTATGACGTTTCATTGCAAGGTGAAATCTTTCTCCTCCATCTAGTAACCAATCTTTATTGACTAACTCTTGTTGGCCTGTCTCAAAATTATAAACAATAATTTGGGAAAGACTTGAAAGTGTATCTTGAATTGAACACCCGGTATATTGGCTTTGATAAGTGCTCAAAGAAAGAGGCCATTTAAGATTTACGGATGGCCAGACACACCACCCTTGAGAAATTGTACCCATCCATAATTCATTACCATGGATCGTTGTTGACCATGGATAAGATGCGCCCCTCTTCGCTTGGTGACCATTGAGGATGCGGTTGTCCCATTTTCTAGAGTTGTTATTTAAATTCTTACTACTAGTTACAGATTTAAACGAACCATCAATACTGCTGGTGGCAACTAACTTAAAAGGTCCATCAACTGCTTTTCGAACAACCGGCTTAAATTTAAGGTTGCCAATAAATAAATTCGAAAAGGCAACAAAAAGCAGACCAAAGAGTAAAGAAATCAGAACAAATACTCTTCGCCTTTTAATCATTGTGAATTCCTGTTTTGCTATTAATATTAAAATATATCACTTTGAATAGAAGCGCTATGAATAATAACTATTAAAGATGAGGAGTCTAATGTGAAGATAATGAAAATTTATTTCATCATAATGGTAGCTGTTTGGTTACCATGGGGAATACAATGCATTTTTAATATATCAAATATAACTGAAATTATTGGGGTTAGTGCACTAAACCCCAACGGGGCAACTGATATTCGAGTAATGTACGGGGGCGTTCAAACAGGTTTAGGTTTGATGGCACTTATTGCTTTCTTTAAACCATCTCTAGGCAAATACACACTTTTCTCTCTAGCAATGCTTGGCTCATGCATGGCCCTTACAAGAAGTTATGGAGTTGTAGTAGACGGTAGTACATCATTATTTAATCTAAGTGTTTTAGCCTTTGAGAGCTTTACTGGAATTTCTTCAGGTTTTTTACTAACGAGAGATAAGCTGAAATAATATTATAAAAATAAACCTAGATTTATAAAAAAATGATGATAAGTAGCTTTATGTTTAGAACGAAGTTTCATAAGATTTTGGTTAGCTTATTAGCTGTCCTTTTTCTATGCCTCCAGACGACTAGCGTTGTACATAGCGCCGAATTAGAAGGTGATACAGACCATATAGAATGTTCTGTATGTCATTTGGTGTCTGAAAAATCTGACTCTAAAATAACTCAATCATACTTTAATGATGGTTTTGATAACTCTATTGAACTTAAAAAGGATACTTTTGCATCCATCTCTGACACTTGGATAATTAAAGAAACAGAAGTTCGAGGCCCACCTCCAAGAGCGCCGCCGACTACTCTCATATAAATTAAAACAACTTTCCGCTGCTTTTGCAGTAATTTATTATATGAGAACAACTATGTCTTTTTCAAACTCTACATCAAAGATAGCATTAGCTACTCTTTTATTATCCTTGCCTTTTTCGGCACAATCTCAAACTACTGATAATAACGATGAAATCGTTATTACAAGCGCACGTATTCTGGGCGGTTCGCCTGATGATGCAATAACAGGTATCACTATTTTAACAGGTGATACACTGGATAACCGCTTAGCTTCAACCATTGGTGAGACACTAAAATATGAACCCGGTGTTTCCTCTTCTTTCTTTGGTGCGGGTGCATCACGCCCAATCATAAGGGGCCAAAGCGGTAACCGCGTACGTGTTCTAGTCAATGGCATTGGTACAATTGACGCTGCTGCAGCCTCACCAGATCATGCCGACGCAGTACAACCAGCACAAGCTGAAATAATTGAAGTCCTAAAAGGCCCAGCTATGCTGCGGTTTGGCTCATCTGGGTCAGGAGGTGTTATAAATGTTATTGATGGTCGTATTCCAAGTGAAATTCCTGAAAGCACTGAAGCATCAGCGCGAGTTGGGTTTAGTTCAGTTGATTCAGGTAAAGAGGCCGCAGCATCTATTAAACAGAATCTTGGCAATAACTTAGTGTTACATTTAGATGGCACATGGAAAGAGAGTAAAGATTATAGAATTCCAGGTTTCGCTGAAAGTGAGATTTTCCATGAAAGTGAAGAAGATCATGACGAAGATCATGATGAGGATCATGACGAAGATCATGATGAAGATCATGACGAAGATCATGGTGAAGAACGCGAAGGAGAAATGAGAGACCGACTTGAAAACTCATTTACAAAAACTGCTTCTTTAACAGGGGGTTTATCTTACATATCCGATAAAGGCTTTATAGGCATATCAGTTCACCAACTTGATAGTGAATATGGTATACCAGGTGGCCATGAACATGGTCATCATGAAGATGACGATGAAGATCATGATGAAGATCACGATGAAGATCATGATGAAGAGGAAGAACTAGTTTCTATTGACCTTAAGCAAACACGCATTGATCTAAATGCAGTAAGGGAGCTTGGTGGATACTTCGAGAGGGTGCAATTGTTTGCAGGATATGCAGATTATGAACACACGGAGCTTGAAGGTGATGAGGTTGGTACCGTTTTTGCTAATGAGGGACTGGAAGCACGTCTTGAGTTAGTTCAAACAGAAGAAAATGGTCGTAAAGGCGCAACTGGAGTCCATATTCGAAAAAGCGATTTCAGCGCAATAGGAGCAGAAGCATTCGTACCTCAAACTGATACACGTGAAATTGCTATCTACACATTCCAAGAGCAATCCTATGATAATTTACATATCAGAGGCGCTATGCGTTATGAAAATAATCGAATTGTGTCAGAAGCATTAAACCAGAAAAAATCTTATGGCTTATTTAGTGTTTCCGCAGGCAGTGATTATCATTTTAACAGCCAAAATAGATTAGGGTTAACTGCCTTTAGAACAGAAAGGTCACCTACAAGTGAAGAATTATATTCCAACGGTCCTCATTTAGCTACTGATACTTATGATGTTGGCAATGCCAATTTAGACAAAGAAACAGCACTGGGTGTTGAATTAGCATACCGTTTTAAGTCTGATAATTACTTCTTAACTGCAAATGCATTCATCACAGATTATCAGGATTATATCTACAAGGAAATGATTACTGATCAGATGATCGATGGTCTTGATGTATATAACATGTTAAGCTCCGATGCAGTTTTCAAAGGCGGAGAGATACAGGGTGCATATACATTTGAGGACATTAACAATGTTTCCATATCAATTGATGGGCTCCTTGAATATGTACGCGCTAAAACAACAGCTGGAAACCTGCCGCGAATAGCTCCACTATCAGTCCTAGTCGGAGCAGATGCTGAATGGAAGAATATACAATTCCGTACCGAATTAGATTATTCAGCTAAACAAAATGAATTATCTTCTTATGAGCTACCGACAGAGAGCTTTGCTCAAGTAAATGCATTTTTAACTTGGACCCCTGAAGTTAATCAAAATATTAAATTTAAGCTTTCAGCTCTAAATTTATTTGATGAAGAGGCCAGACAGCATTCATCCTATCTCAAAGATGTAGTGCCGTTACCGGGAAGAAATTTCCGCTTCTCCATTAAAGCGGCATTTTAAGAAAATAATTTTATCCCCGTGTAAAATGGATATTTGCACGGGGATAAAAAAATAGTAGGCTATAGAGGCTATCATGATAAAGACACAATTAACATCCGACAAAGTAGCCATTAGTCTATCATTGGTTTGCGTGCTGCACTGCTTTTTTGTACCTTCTTTTATTATTTTAACTCCAAGTTTTATGTCTTTTTCATTAGGGAACGAGTTCATACACAAACTGATCGTTATAGTTGCAGTTCCTGTAAGTTCGTATGCTTTAGTATTGGGGTATAAAAACCACAAGACAGCTTCATATCTTCCCGCTGGTATTTTGGGGTTATTGGCAATTATTTTTGCTGTAGTCTTAGGGGAAGAAATTTTAGGTGAGACTATAGAGAAAGGCTTAACTTTAACGGGGTCAATATTAATAGCTTTGGCCCACTATAAAAATTATCAGATTTGTAAGCAATTAAATTGCTCATGTCACGAGGACTAAAAAACTATCCTCCGAGTGATTAATCTACCACTCACGTATTATCTTTTGTACAAATTTTCCAGAAGAAGTTAAATCTTGTGGTCTCCATGGTCCACTAGAGTCAGCTCCTTTTGTCAAGATAGAGGCTGCCTCATTTTTATCGCTTACTGCCCAGTTTAAATGAGTTAGATTATTTTTCCTAATAAAGCGTAACCACTCAAGCGTTGACTCCTCATCCATAAAACCATCTCCATCAGAAGATACTGTACCCCACTCTGATATAATAAGAGGTAGTCCTTTACTTATCGCGTATTCTGCTTTTTCGCGAAGTTCGTTTTTATGGGAGGCTGCATAAAAGTGCAAAGCGTATAGTAAATTATGCTGGTCAAGTATGGGGTTGTCAGCAGCAAGATCAACATCTTGGCTCCAACTTGGAGTCCCGACAATTATCAAATTATTAGGGTCTATTTTGCGGATGGCATTAATAATAGTCTCAGAGTAGGGCTTAACTATTAATTCCCATGAAATATCATTCAAAGGCTCATTATAAATCTCATATATGAGATTGGGTGTGTTCCCATACCTTTCTGCTATGAAAGTAAAAAACTCTATAGCTGCGTCTAAATTTTGTTCTGCTTGGTGCGAATGCCAATCGACTATGACATAAATTTCATTAGCTATTGCCGCATCGATTACGCTAGTTACTCGGTCAAGATTAGCTTTTCTTTTCTCTAAATAGCTACCAGTGCCCTGCGCCCCCATTGCAATACGAATTATGCCCGCCTTCCAATCTTTTGCAAACGAAGCAATAGCTTCTGAATTATAAAATCGTTCTTGCCCCCACCCCGTGTTAGACCAAAATAAACTTACTCCTGCCAAAGATATGACTTCTTTTTTAACATCACGAATAAATGTACCATCAACGGATAGCTGTCCATGGTGGGCAACTGGAGAAGTTTTTTGGGATTTAAAAGATGCTTTTAAGTGATGTGAATTAATGTCTTTAGCATAAGAAAAGCTGGCAGATGCAGCTATCATAATTACATATATTATAAAAAGCTGCATTCGCATTTTAAGCTCTGACATATATATTTATACGGCCTATATTCTAAGCTTAGGTGAAGATTATTCTGTAGAAACTTTTTTTGCACTTTTCATCATGAAATGTGTATCATCAAAAACCTGAAACTTTATATACTTACCATTTTCAATAACTGCCACATGCAGAGAATCGCTTACTTCACCGCCTGTTGTCATTTTAGTTCTTATAAAGACGGTATTACCAGAAGCATGATAAGAAATAGGCTCAACCTTAAAATCTGGCCAATATTCCGCTATTGGTGCAAATACATTTTTTATAACATCTTCTGGGCCTATATATGTGCCGCCATAAGGGAAGCCTTTAGGCATAGTCCATACTGCATCATCAGCTTGTGTGAGCGCCCACGCCTCCATATCATTTACTTTAAAAGCATCATACCCTAACTTTGCGAAAGCAATTAAATTTTCACTACTTACCACATCAGGTGTACTCACTGAATCTTGTGCTGTCTGGTTAGAATTAACGGAACACCCCATAAGAACCATTCCCGCAAATGTTAAAGCAGTAAACTTAACTATACTATTAATCATAATTTCCTCCAAAAATTAAACTAGCCCTTACCTCAATACATTAAAAGAACTCTTATTGCAAAGCATTAAATGAGAACCATTCGCAAAGTAATTGACAATTTATCTTAACTATACTTAAATATGGTATGAGAATTTACTCATTATATTCTTAAGTTTAGGAGAAAATTATGGAAAATTTATTAGAATATCAAACATTAAGTATGTTTGGTACATACAGTATAGCTTTTGCGCTCAGGGCAATAGGAAGCGTATTGGCGATCTGGCTTGCACTTCGTGTGGCAAACAATATTCGTATGTCAAATGATAGTAATGTAATCAGCAAACTATTAGGTTCTGCTTTTGGCATCTTAGTGATGTATGGAGCATTATATTGGCAAATGGCTTATATAACAATTCGGGCTAATACAGCTAACGGCCTGAAAGCTATGAGTGAAGGCGGAATGCAGCTAACTCCTGGTAGCGAACAATTTTTAGCTAATTTTGCAACAGATGCAGTATCACTTCCAATACCAGTAGCTGTTTTTGATTTAGTTATTATAGCAATGATCTTACTACAAATTTGGATGCCTAAAAAAGCATAAATAACACCCCTAAAACGCCGTATAATACGGCGTTTTTTATTTAAAGTTAATTTCTATTTATACTTTGTATAAATGAATTTAAATGCATCAAGTATCTCGTTGCACCTTTGCGATTTAAACCATAGAATCAAGGTTATGGTCTTTCACATTATAAACATAACCAAGACTTTCTATTCTATCTTTTTTATCTATCTTACAATTATGCTTTCTCTAGCCATCGAGACAAAAGCGATGGAAATTAAGTCAATAGCGAGTACATCGCTTTGTGGTGATACATTTATTCTCGAACTTGCACCTAAGCATATCAGTCACCTTTCATGGCAATCTAGAAGCCCTTTATCTACTGCTAATGAAAAACAAAAAAAGCTTCCGCAAGTATGGAATGATACTGAAACTCTCATAAATTCGGGTGCTTCTCATATTTTATTTGGCCCCGGCGAAACTAATAATAATGTTCTACCTACTGTCCAAAAAATAGAATTAAAATGGGGCGAAGGTTTTGAGACCATAAGGTCTAATGCTGAACTTATAATTAAATCCTTAGAGTTAGAGGGTGATATATTAGATAATTGGGAGGAACGAATAAATAGCCTTCAAAGAAAAGTAGAAACCCGTGAAATTAAACCAAAGGTTTTATATTTATCTCGTTCAGGTAGCTCTGCTGGTTCAAATACCTTTGTAGATGAAGCTATAAAGTCAGCAGGTGGAATGAATGTTGTCAAGCAAACTGGTTGGTACAAACCAGATGCTGAACAGCTGATAAAATATACGCCCGACCTTATCATAACAAGCTATTTCGGTAATGGTTATGAATCGGTTGAGGCAGTTGCAATTAGAAATAAAGTTATAAAACGTTTTATTTATTCCCACCCTGTTGTAGAAATAGAGGGTGGATTATGGCCCTGCGCTGGACCTGGCCTTATTAAGGCTGCTGAGAAAATATCGATAGCGTTGGATAGTCTACCATGAAGTTTACTATCTTAATCATATGCACACTTAGCTGTGTTATTTTTTCATTATTCATAGGCACAGTAGACTTATCTTTTATAGATGTGTTAAAAGCACTTCTTGGGCGTGGCACTGACACTAATAATATTATAATAAGAGAGTTAAGGCTCCCGAGATCACTTACTGGAGCAGTTATTGGAGCTGGCCTTGGTGCCTCGGGGGCAGCCTTACAAGGTTATACCCGTAATCCATTAGCTGCTCCAGGAATTCTTGGGTTTACAGCCTGCGCTGCTCTTGGGGCAGTTATAGCATTATATTTTGGCTTTTATAAGTGGATTCCATTAGCTGCCTTATCAGGGACAGCGATAGGTGCATTTCTAATTTTAAAAATTTCAGGTAATCGCAAAAGTGCCTCAACTCTTATTTTAGCTGGAGTGGGTGTAAGTGCCTTAGCTACAGCACTCACTGGGCTTACCATGAATTTCTCTCCAAACCCATGGGCTCTATCAGAAATGGTTTATTGGCTAATGGGTTCCCTCAGTGACTCTCAATTTGTAGACTTATTAATATGTGCCCCGCTTACAATTATCGGTATAATAATGCTAACTCTAATCGGTCCTGATTTAAAAACTTTAAGTCTCGGTGAAGAAACTGCTGTTTCGTTAGGTGTTTCGCTTGGCAGGTTACGCGCCATACTCATTATTGGAACAGCTCTATGTGTTGGAAGTGGCGTAGCAATAGCAGGAGCAATCGGCTTCATAGGTCTTTTCATTCCTCATATTATTAGGCTTATATTTGGTTCAGATCCTATTAAACTAATTCCATTATCTGCAATTTCTGGGGCTGGGTTTTTAGTTTTTGCTGATATAATTTCTCGTTATCTTACAGGCCCGGGTACTCAACTATATCTCGGTATACTAACCTCACTTATCGGGGTTCCCTTTTTCTTATATCTAGCGATTAAAGAGACCAAAGTATGATACATATTAACAACCTGCTATCCGGCTATGGTCCCTGCGATGTAATTCAAAATATTTCAGCAGAAGGGAAACAAGGAGAATTAATTGCTCTTGTAGGGGCAAATGGATCAGGTAAATCAACATTACTAAAAACCTTAGCTGGCATTATAACACCCACTTCAGGAACAATTAACTATTTAGGAAAAGAACTTGCAGGGTTTTCATCGCGAAAACGAGCCAAAATAATTTCTTATCTAGCACAAAATCGTGAGGCATATCCCAGCATGCCTGTTTATGAAATTGTTGAACTTGGTCGCGCCCCCTACAGGGGATCTCTAGGGCAAATAAGTTCAACGGGTAAAGATATTATTGAGAGTTCGATGGTGCACACAAAAACTCAAGCACTTAAGGACAGAAAATTCAATAACCTATCGGGAGGGGAGCAAGCTAGAGTTCTCCTTGCAAGAGCGCTAGCAGTAGACGCGCCAATTATTTTAGCTGATGAACCAATATCTGCGTTAGACCCTGCATTCCAAATTTCCATGATGCAAGCCCTCCAAAGAGAAGCTAAAAAAGGAAAAATTGTAATAACTGCACTTCATGACTTATCTCTTGCATCTCAATTTTCTAGTAAAATTTGGATGCTAAAAAATGGAAAAATTGTCGCTAAAGGTGTCCCTAAAAAAGTCTTAAACGCTGAAAATTTAAAAAATACTTTCCAAGTAAAACTTCCGAAGGGAGGCTTTAAAGCTCTTCAATTAGCTAATTAACATTCCACTACATTTACAGCCAATCCACCTTGGCTTGTTTCTTTATACTTAGTTGACATATCCAAACCCGTTTGACGCATCGTTTCTATAACTTGGTCTAACGAAACTTTCATTTTGCCCTCTGAATGCAAGGAGAGTCTTGCCGCATTCACTGCCTTTACAGCTCCAATTGCATTTCTTTCTATACAAGGTATCTGCACAAGGCCTCCAACTGGGTCACAAGTTAAGCCAAGGTTGTGCTCCATACCAATTTCAGCAGCCTGTGCAATCTGTAATGAACTGCCGCCCCATATTGCCGCTAATCCTGCAGCAGCCATGGAACATGCGACGCCGACTTCACCCTGACACCCCATCTCTGCCCCTGAGATGGATGCTCTTTGCTTGTAAAGCAATCCGATGCCACCGGCTGTTAATAAAAACTTTCGAATATTCTTTACTGAATTAGAATCATCGTAACAATAATGCCTAATTATGGCAGGAATAATTCCAGCTGCACCATTTGTAGGTGCAGTTACAACCTGTCCGCCTGCAGCATTTTCTTCATTAACTGCCAAAGCATAAACATTAAGCCAATCAAATAATTGTTCTCGCTCATTAGACATTTCCGTTTGTGTTAATTTTTTCCACAAATCTGGGCTGCGGCGGCGCACCTCAAGGCCTCCAGGTAAAACGCCCTCGCAATTAAGACCTCGGTCAATACAATCAAACATTACTGCACCAACTTTATCTAAAGCCGCGTTTGTCTTTGATCGTTTCCTGATTGCATCTTCATTAGTAATGATAATTTCATCTATAGACATTTTATGATCAGCACATAAACGCAATAAATCCTCTGCGGAACCAAAATCATGCGGCACTCTAAAACCATTGGAAATAATATCACCCTTAAGCGGAGAGGATAACTGATCATAAGAGGCTATGAATCCGCCTCCAGTCGAATAGTATATGCGCTCTAGAAGTATATTGCCCTCAAAGTCAAAAGCAGTCATTTGCATTTCGTTGGGGTGTAACTTTGTCGGCGTCTCATAATCAAATAGTAAATCTAAAACTGGGTTAAAGTTTATGCTTTTACTTCCATTTAATATAATCTGGTTTTTACTATAAATTTCCGACAGGTTTTTAGATGCTAGTTCAGGGTCAAATGCTTCGGGGCTATAGCCCAACAGACCATAAATAGTTGCCTTAGGTGTTGCGTGGCCCTCTCCAGTAAAAGCCAAAGAGCCCCTGAGTATAACTTCAACCCGCGTAGTGCTTTCTAGTACGCCTTGCTTGGATAGTCTCTTTACGAAACGCTTTCCGATGCGCATTGGACCGACAGTATGACTGGATGAGGGCCCTATACCTATTCGAAATATATCTAATACTGATAACATATAAATTAACTATAAAAAAACTTATGGCCAAAATAATTTTTTGACTTCGAATGCAAGAGTAAAATACACAGCACTTAAAAGTTGATTAGTTAATTTATCCAAAAAATCTTATCTATTTTATTATGATAAGTATAATTAAAGAGAACCGTTAATAAGTTTCATAATACCAGAAAAATCTAATGAGTCTTTTTTTGCTGATTCCATCAAGGAGTACATAGCTTCTGACTGACTTCCTAAAGGTGTAGAAGCACGTGCTGAAGTAGCTGCATCTTGCGCAAGCCTTAAATCCTTAAGCATCATCGCGGCAGTAAATCCTGGTTCATAATTTTTATTTGAAGGTGCACTCTCTACCGGTCCTGGGGCAGGGCAGTAACTGGTCATAGACCAGTTTTGGCCACTTGCTGTCGAAGAGATATCATAAAATTTCTGAGCATCTAATCCTAATTTTTCAGCAAGGTTAAATGCTTCACATGTACCAATCATATGAATACCAAGTAGCATATTGTTGCAGATCTTAGCCACCTGACCATTTCCTGCATCACCTGCATGGAAAATATTCTTGCCCATTACCCTAAGGTAAACCTCAGCTCGGGAATACGCTTCCTCTGAGCCACCGCACATAAAGGTTAGAGTTCCAGCAGCAGCACCCCCTACACCTCCAGAAACTGGGGCATCAATCATATCAATATTTTTTAAAGCGGCAGCTGCTACCATTTCCCGCGCAGTTGCAACGTCAATGGTAGAGCAATCTATAACTAAAGTTTTTGATGAAATTTCTGCTATTATTTCAGCACATACGCCTCTTACTATTTTTCCATTAGGTAACATCATTATAACAACTTCGACTGTTTTAACTGCCTCCTTTATCTCAGAGACTACAGTACAGCCGGCAGAAGAAGCAGCATCTTTAGCTTTGTCTGAAACATCAAAAGCTATAACTTCATGACCCGCCTTTACTAGGTTTGTTGCCATGCCAATTCCCATGTTACCTAGGCCTATAAATGCTATTTTGCTCATGTAATAAACTCCTGAGGAGGTTTTGCTGTTTTACGAAACAGTCGTTCAACTTGTGTGGGAGAAACTTCATCAACACTGGAGTGTGACCACTTTGGGTTACGGTCTTTGTCGATTAATTGAGAACGAATTCCTTCATAAAAATCCTGAGTACTCAAAAAGTTTAGTGATATATCTAGTTCCTGCGCCATAACCTGACGGAAAGTCATATTTATGCCTCGCTTTAAGGCCTCAAAAGTTACACACATAGCTATAGGGGATTTACGTCTTATATTCTTTGCCTGCTTAGCAGCCCATTCACTATTATCACTATCGAGCGATAATAGTATCTCAGGTACAGAGCTACAATTAAATGCTTTAATTGCCTCCGGTATTGCATCATGAGCAGGAGGAACTTGTGCAAAAACCTCCAGCACTTTGTTTACTCTATTGTCGGTACCGTCTAAATCTGCCGTGCCAAGTGCTTCAATTAGATCTGAATGTTTATTTGTTGGCACGTAAATATTTGCAATGCCTATGTCACATGTTTGCCCTACGTTTAATCTAGCACCGGTGAGACCTAACCACTGCCCAATACTCATGCCAAGTCGGGGTAGAAAAAAAGTCCCCCCCACATCAGGGAAATAACCTATCCCAGTTTCAGGCATAGCAAAAACAGTAGCGTCGCCTGCGATACGATATTTTCCATGTACAGAAAGCCCTACGCCGCCGCCCATAACAAAACCATCTATTAATGAAATATAAGGTTTAGGGTAACAATGGATGAGCTCATTTAGCGCATATTCAATTCGCCAAAACTCTTCCGCGCGACTATCGCCGGCTTTCCCGCTATCGTGTAGCAAAATAACGTCGCCTCCAGCGCAAAATGCTCTATCTCCAGCTCCATCAATTAATACAGCACCTATTTCAGAATTGTCCTGCCACTCTAGTAGAAGTTCAGTTATTTTCTCGCACATGGCGAATGTCAAAGCGTTTAATGCTTTAGGTCTGTTCAACGTTATGTGACCTAAATTACCAATTATTCGATATTGTATTTCGTCAGTCATATATTCCTATTGCCTTAAAAGAGATCGCGAAATAATCACTCTCATTATCTGATTAGTACCTTCAAGTATCTGATGAACCCGAAGATCTCTTACTATTTGTTCAATCTCATACTCTGACAAATAACCATAGCCCCCATGCAACTGAAGAGCATTGTCAGCTATTTTACTACACATATCAGTGGAATAGCGCTTAGCCATCGCACAAGCAGCGCTCACATTTGCAATGCCTTTATCAATCATATCTGCACCCCTATATATCATCATACGAGATGCCTCTAATTCAGTAGCCATATCAGCAAGCATAAATTCTGTATTTTGAAAGTCAGATATAAACTTTCCAAATTGCTTTCGTTCAGATGTATATTTAATTGAAGCGTTTAAAGCTTTTTGCGCACCTCCTAATGAGCATGCACCTATATTAATACGCCCACCATCAAGGCCGCTCATTGCAAACTTAAATCCTTCACCCTCTGCGCCCACACGATTTTTTTCTGATACTTTACAATCTTCCATTATGACTTGGGCGGTTGGCTGGGCATTCCAGCCCATCTTCTTTTCAGTAGCCCCAAAACTTAAGCCCGGTGCGTCTTTTTCAACTATGAAAGTTGAAACCCCCTTAGCTCCTTGGTCAGAGGTGCGTGCCATTACAAGATAAATATCCGACCAGCCCGCTCCTGAAATAAAAGTTTTAGTTCCATTAAGAATATATTCATTTCCCACTTTTTCCGCTTTAGTCGAAAGTGATGCAGCGTCAGAACCAGAACCAGGCTCAGTCAAACAATAGCTTGCTATCAAATCACCTGAGGTAAGACCCGGCACATATTTTTTTCTTATTTCATCCGAACTATAACGGTCTATCATCCACGTCGCCATATTATGAATTGTAATCATAGCTGTATGCGAAACATCACCGGCTGCAAGTTGTTCAAAAACAAGAGCGCAGTCTAGACGAGAAAGTGCTGTTCCTCCATATTCCTCAGAAGTGTAAATTCCCATAAAACCCAGTTCTGCAGCTTTTAAAAAAACATTGCGGTCGAGAAATTTTTTCTCATCCCATTTTGCAGAAAATGGAGCAAGCTCAGATGCTGAAAAACTTCTAGCCATATCTTGAATTAAAATTTGTTCTTCTGTTAATTGAAAGTCCATAGATTATTAATTACCTTAAATATTCAGCATTATAAATTGATAACATTTACTTAAATAGAATGTCGACAAAAGAAATGGTAGCTAGAATGTGGGAATGATAAAAGCACTATCCTCTGTTTCACCCTCAGGCCATCTTTGAGTTACCGTTTTAACTTTAGTATAAAAACGCAAGCCCTCCATTCCATATTGGTTAGCATCACCAAATGCACTTCGCTTCCACCCACCAAAACTATGGTAAGCAACAGGAACAGGAATAGGTACATTAATACCTACCATACCAACCTCAACCCGGTCGGCAAACTCGCGTGCTGCTCGTCCATTTTGAGTAAATATAGCTACACCATTACCATACTGATGCTCAGAGGGTAATTTAATTGCCTCTTCAAATGTTTTAGCCCTGACTATTTGAAGCACAGGTCCAAAAATTTCGTCTTGATACGTTTCCATATCAGGCGTTACGTTATCTAAAAGGCTTGGCCCTATAAAAAACCCATTTTCATAACCCTGCAAAGAAAAATCTCTTCCGTCGACTAGTAATTTAGCGCCCTCACCTACAGCCTTTGTGACCTGGGCTTTTATGCTATCCCTATGTTCGCGTGTTACAACAGGACCATAGTCAGCTTCTTTATCCTCTGAAACACCCACACGCATAGAATCTATTGCTGGCAACATTTTTTCTAAAAACCGCTCAGCTGTACCTTCTCCAACGGGAACAACAACTGGTAAAGCCATGCAACGTTCACCTGCAGAGCCATAAGCAGCTCCTAAAATATCTTTTACAGCCTGATCCATATTTGCATCCGGCATTATTATCCCGTGATTCTTGGCCCCGCCCATACATTGCGCGCGCTTACCATTAGAGGTTGCGCGGGAGTAAACGTATTGTGCAATATCTGAGGATCCCACAAAACTTACAGCTTTGATAGTTGGGTGGTCACAGATAGCGTCTACAATTTCTTTATCACCATTTATGCACTGAAGAAGGCCACGGGGGCCGCCTGCCTGAACAAACAATTCTGCAAGCCGCATTGGAACTGACGGATCCTTTTCTGAGGGCTTAAGTATGCAAGCATTTCCGGTGGCTATTGCCATACCAAACATCCACATAGGTATCATAGCAGGGAAATTAAAAGGTGTTATTCCAGCCACAACACCAAGTGGTTTACGCATGGAGTAAACATCAATTTCTGGTCCGGCACCGTATGTATGCTCGCCCTTTTGTGCATGAGGGACTCCGCAAGCAAATTCAATAACATCAACACCTCTTATTACATCACCGCGCGAGTCCGCCAAAACTTTTCCGTGCTCTGAGGATAATAAAGCCGCCAACTCATCAATGTGAGACTCCACAAGTTGTTTGTAAGCAAACATAATTCTTGAACGGCGTTGCGGATTTGTATTGTGCCATAAAACTTGGGCTTTAGCAGCAGAAGCAACCGCAGCATCTAACTCTTCTGGTGTTGCCAAGTTTACTTGAGCTTGAATATCCCCTGTATTTGGATTGTATATATCTTTCTGTCGACCTGAATTACCTGGAACCAATTCCCCGTCTATAAAATGCCCAATTTGTTTCATGCTATCTACCTTTGTTTTTTATACCTATAAGCTATAATTTTAACTTACCTAGCTGTCCTTCAGCCTAGGTTTATTGTATTATTTGAGAGGTAGTAACCATAAAATTCTTAACAATTGGCGCTCGCAAACGCTTATTATATTCATATGAACTTCCATACCAATTATTAGTTACTCTCCCGCCATCCTTGTACCAACTTGCATCAATTTTTGACCATGCTAATCTTGATAATTTTTTCTGTGCTTGAGCGTTATACTGCTTTTCTACTGAGTCCTTTACCTCAATGATGCCATCACCCGTAATAGATAAAAGTTTTAGAATATGTTCAAATTGAGCCTCTAACTTATAGATTATTGATGTATGCCCTGTATTGGTATTTGGCCCATACAACATAAACATATTAGGAAACTTATGAGTAGTCACCCCTAGATAAGCAAAGGCTCCGTCTTTCCAGCTTTCCTTCAATTCAAACCCTGACTTCCCAAGTACATTAATTTCTTTCAAAAAAGGGTTTGTATGAAAGCCAGTTGCAAAAACTATTATATCATGGTCATGTTTGTTACCACTTATTGTTTCGACTGACCTTTTCCCAATCCGAGAAATAGTAGAAGTCTCTAAAGTCACATTACTCTGACCTATTGCCTTATAGTACTTGTCTGATAGCAATATTCGTTTTGCTCCTACCGCATAATCAGGTATTAGTTTCGAAGCTTTATCTCTATTCTTTACATGCTTTTTAATCTCTAGGTTATTTAACCGACGAACTAATGAACCGCGTAATTTAGCACCTTTTATAACGGGCCAAATTAAAAATTCACCTTGGCACCACAATGACAGCCTATATATTTTTGATAAAAACGGTAGTTTCTTTGCAAGCCATTTTTCAAATGAAGAATAAGGTCTATCATGTTTATTGATTATCCAATTAGGACTCCGTTGATATACAACAAGCTTTTTAGCACTTTTAGCTAACTCTGGAATTAATTGGGCGGCACTCGCCCCAACACCAATTACACCAATTTTTTTACCTTCATATTTTACACTGTGGTCCCATTCAGCTGAATGAAAGCTATTGCCTAAAAACCTATCTTTTCCTTTAAAGTTTGGCACTGAAGGATGGTGCAACTGACCAATTGCACTTACAAAAAATTGGCAATTATAAATTGTCCCGTTTTTTGTTTTTATATCCCACCTTCCATTACTATATAATGCATCAGTAACTTTTTCTCCAAATTTAATATAGCTATATAAATCACGGTCGTTCGTAAATTTCTCAAGATAATTTAAAATTTGAGGTTGCTTGGCCCATTTAAAGTCCCACGCAGGGTTGGGCGCAAAACTAAATGAATAAAGCATTGATGCAATATCACACTCTGCACCTGGATATGTATTATAACGCCATGTACCACCAACCCCTTCCGATTTTTCTAAAATTACGAAATCATCTATTCCCTTTTCTAGGAGTCTAGATGCCATTCCTAAACCCGCAAAACCAGAACCGACTATGACTATTCGCTTTTTTTTGCAGTCAACCACCCTTATTACCCGCCAGTGACTGACATATGACGTGCAACAGTGGGTTTAGCGCCGCGCTCTGATATATCAAAAAAATGTTTTTCAGGCTTCTCACGCATTGCAACACCCAAAAGTCGTTCTAACTCAGCATCAGAGTTCTCACCTCTAATTGCAGCTCTCAAATCAAGTTTGTGACCATGGCCAAGACATGTATAAATTTGCCCTGTGCAAGTAACCCTTACGCGATTGCAACTCGCACAAAAATTATTTGTTAAAGGCGTTATCATACCCAAAATACCACCTGTTTCTTTAATTTTTGCGTAACGCGCAGGACCACCGGTTCTCAGTGGTACATTATTAAGGGTAAAGCGTTGCTCTAGATTATCTCTAATGGCATTAAGAGGGATATATTGATCTACGCGATCTTCATCGATATCTCCTAGAGGCATCACCTCTATTAACGTGATATCCATACTCTTATTATGCGCCCATTCTATTAAGCTGGGTATCTCTGTATCGTTGACACCCTTTAAAGCAACTGTGTTTATTTTAACTTTGATCCCCGCCTCTAGTGCTGTGTCAATACCTTTCAAAACAGCTTCCAGAGCATTACGGCGAGTTAATTTAGTGAAAACTATTGGGTCAAGCGTGTCCAAGGAAATATTAATGCGCTCAACTCCATTTAGTTTAAGCTCTTTAGCATAACGCGACAGAAGAGTTCCATTTGTCGTTAAAGTAATCTCGTCGAGTTTTCCACTAATACGGTGTTTGGATAATTTATGTATAAAACTCATTAAATCTCGCCTAACAAGCGGCTCACCGCCAGTTATTCGAATTTTTTTAATGCCGCGCTTGATGAAAGATTCACATAGAGTGGCAAGCTCCTCAAGCGAAAGTAGATCTTTACGTGGCAAAAATGTCATATTTTCAGCCATGCAGTATGTACACCTTAAATCACATCTATCCGTTACGGATAAACGCAAATAAGTGATTTCTCGGCCAAAGCTATCTATAAGTTGTTGAGTCATCAGGTTACCTTATGGAAGGCGATTGCAACACTGACAAGTTATAATGGCCATCACAAAAATAAATTAATATAAATTATTAATTTTCTTTACTTACCGCTTGATATCTTCGGTCTATCCACATATATCCCCTGACGCGGGGTGGAGCAGCCCGGTAGCTCGTCAGGCTCATAACCTGAAGGTCGTAGGTTCAAATCCTACCCCCGCAACCAAACATTTTTGATTTGTTTTTTTAGAATTATTATGGTGCGTTTAGGTAGCCTATTAATAATGATAAAAAAGCCCCAACATGTACAACCATTATAGCCTTGTCTTTCCACATAACTCCTACAGAGAACCATAAAAAAATCCCGACTAAGAAAAAATAAACATTCAGGGGAGTATAATTAAGGCCAGTAAGAGCATAACCTATTAACTGTATAACAGTCGCTACCCACTTAACAATATCAACTTTTTGCATAAAATTTTCCTAAATTTACCCAAAAAAAAACCGCTTTAAGTAAAGCGGTGAATATTTTTGCTATATGGAGGAAACATGAGTTGTATAAACCGGGCAGCGACCTACTCTCCCGTGCCTTAAGACAAAGTACCATCGGCGCTGAGAGGCTTAACGACCGAGTTCGGAATGGGATCGGGTGGGGACCTCTCGCAATAACCACCCAGTTAATGCAAGTCATGTGTAATAGTAAAGATATCGTCTGATTGTTTATTTTTTGTTATGCGAGCTAATCGCTACGCACGAACACCGTATTATGAAAATCTTCAAGACCTGAAAAATCAAGCCAATCGAGTTATTAGTACTGGTAAGCTCCATATGTTGCCATACTTCCACACCCAGCCTATCAACGTTGTGGTCTACAACGACTCTCAAGGGAGTTCTAGTATTGAGGGGGGTTTCCCGCTTAGATGCTTTCAGCGGTTATCCTGTCCATTCATAGCTACGCTGCAATGCCACTGGCGTGACAACAGCTCCACCAGAGGAATGTCCACCCCGGTCCTCTCGTACTAAGGGCAGATCCTCTCAAAACTCCTACTCCCACGGTAGATAGGGACCGAACTGTCTCACAACGTTCTAA
>JABGVR010000181.1 GCA_018645985.1 Hellea sp.
TCAGAATAAGATTTTAACCAACTTGATTGAGCACGAAGAGTTGCAATTGCTGTATCAGTTAATGAGTATTGATCATAATCAAAATAAACCCGAGTATCTCCACCTGAGCTCAAAATAAAATCTTCAAGTGAACCAGGACTTGGCAGTTGAGGAAGAATTTGCTCTTCAACTATAGGTTCTTGCATCACTGGTGCTGGCGCTTCTTCAATAACAGCAGGAGCCTCTACTACAGGTGGAGGAGGCGGGGGTACGGGCTGTACTTGTGGCTGGCTGGCGCATGCACTGAGTGCTAATATAGAAAATGAAATAGCAAGTGGTTTAATATTCATGTTGAAGTCCTTCCGTGGGCGAATAACTCAATCAGTAAAGCCTCAGATCAACAATCAATCAAGAAAAAAATTATCTATTGAGCTTTAAAAAATAAATTTTATGAACAAACAACGGAAAAATTATTCCTGTAATGCTCGCTTAGGGCAACAATGGTGACCAAGCTGGATCGGACGCTTTAGCCGGCGTATTTATTTTTTGCAAGTTACGTCCTGATAAATCAATCGACCAAATAGAGTTTGATCCATATCGACCCCTTGTTTCCCTTGAGAAAGCAATAACCCGACCATTCGGAGACCAAGTAGGGCCCTCATCCATAAAACTCTCAGTTAAAAGTCTCTCATCACTACCATCTGGATTTATGACTCCTATGGAAAACCTACCCTTTAAGCTTTTAACAAATGCAATTTTATCTCCGCGCGGAGACCATACAGGAGATGAATATCTACCCGCACCAAAACTTATTCTTTTTTTATCTGTTCCATCTGATTTCATAACATAGAGATGAGGATTACCTCCTCTATCTGAATTAAAAACAATCTGTTCTCCATCAGGCGAATAACTGCCAGAGACGTCTATTGATGCGTCATTAGTCAAACGAATTGATAACCCGCTATCCAGGTCGAGAGAATATATATCACTGTTACCATCTTTAATCATTGATAAAACTAATTTATTACCATCTGCCGAAAACCGTGGTGCAAAAGTCATTCCAGGAAACGATCCTAGCCTTGTACGTTTTCCTGTTTCTATATCTAAAAGATAAACGCTTGGAGTAATGTTTTCATAACTCATATAGACTATTTTTTGTGCTGATGGAGAAAACCTAGGAGTAATAATAAGTTGGGACCCATCAGTAAGTAATTTCGTTCCATAGCCATCCTGATCCATAATAGCTAAACTTTTTTTGCGATTAAGTTTTGAGCCTTTTTCATCAATAAAGACTATTCTACTATCAAAATAGCCAATTTCTCCCGTAAGCGCTTTGTATATTTCATCTGAGGCTTTGTGGGCCGCTCTTCTCCATTGATCTTTTATAGTGATAAATCTTATCCCGATTAATTGCTTACCAGCAAATATATCCCATAAACGAAATTCAACTCTTAGTTTATTTGAACCCTCAGGCACTATCCTTCCTGAAACCAATGCTTGAGCATTTATAACACGCCATGAAGAAAAATTAGGCTGATAATCAATATTTGCTTGGGTCTCTAAAAAACCATCCGGATTTAAAGACACAAAAAGTCCTGATCGTTTCAAATTGCTTCTTATAACTGACGCCATATCACCCCCAAGTTGAGATAATTCAGCACTCTCGGCCAAAAAATTTGGAACAGCCACCGGGGTTGGGTCAATATTTCCTTTTGTTATGTCAATCGTGAGCTGGGCTCCTGCGGAAAAAGAGTATATAATCATTAGAAAAAAATATGAACTGATATGGTTAAAAGTACTTCTTAAAGCGTTATGTTTTTTCATAGCTTCCTTCTATAGCTCAGGTCTAAAATTAAGAGTAATTTTTTTCCATTGGTTATATTTTTTTAGTGGCAAAAAACTATAGGGAGCACACTGCGAAACTGCCCTAACAGCTCTTTGTTCAGCCACATCCCAAAAAGTATTTCCTGGATCCAGTTGCCTTTGCTCCGATCGATTGATGACTTGAACATTTTGAACAAAACCTCCTGGGAGCATTTCTACCTCAAGTTTTACAACTAAATTTTCTGGGTTCACAGCATCAACTGGTATTCTCCAACAACGGTACATTGCTGACTGCAGTGCATTTACTTCACTAACAGTCATTTCATTGCCCTCTCCTTTGGATAACCTTTCAATTGTGTCATTATCGTCGGGCAATGAAGTGGAGTTATTAAGTCTTTGCATGCTATTTTCTTGGTTTTTATCAACCATTAATGCTAATTTTTCTAAATCAAATACATATTTTCCAGAAGCATCACTATTTAAATCAAATTCATTAGCAGGGTCTTTAAAATCTCTTTCATTATTTAATGAAAAAGACTTTACATCATTTTTCCTGACACGTATTTTATCTTCTATAGGGGGTTTTTTAATATATGTGCCTTTAATGTCCGTGTTATCTGAAATTGTAACTAAATTTATAGGGACAATTGTAGATTTTGGTAAATTTTCTAGCTTTGTTTCAAATAGAAATACCCCACCCACCAGTGCAGTCAAATGACATAATAGTGATATCAAAAAACCAAAGCGCATCTATTGATTAATTGGGTCTGTTACCAATCCGATATTTTCGAAACCCGCTGTATTTATTCGCGCCATGACTTTCAAAATCTTTCCATAATCAGCTGAACGGTCTCCCCTAATGTAAATTTTCTCCTTATATCCGTTTTCACTAATTGCATTGAGTTTCGCGGCCAATTGACCAAATGCGATCTCTTCCTCTTGAATAAAAACCTTACCATTAGAATCTATTGTTACTGTTAAAGGGTCTTTTTGGGATGATAAACTTTTAGCCTCAGTTTTTGGTAAATTCACAGGAACCCCAACACTTAATAGTGGAGCAGCTATCATAAAAACAATTAAAAGAACCAGCATAACGTCAACCAAAGGAGTAATGTTAATTTCAGATTTTAATTTAGAATCAAGCCGATGACTTTTCCGATGTTTGTTTCCTTCACGAAAATTAGTCAATTACTTCTCCAGTTATGTATTCTTAGAAATTTTCCTTGATAAAATAGCAGATAGTTCATCCGCATACCCCTCAAGGCGCCCGCCATACTTGTTCAGATCAGCGGTATATTTATTGTAAAAAATAACGGCTGGAATTGCAGCCATAAGACCTAAAGCGGTAGCAAAAAGTGCCTCGGCTATACCTGGAGCTACCACAGTTAAACTTGTATTTTGCGAAGCTGCAATAGCGCGGAAAGAGTTCATAATTCCCCATACTGTACCAAACAAACCTATGAAAACTGATGAGGAGCCTATTGTTGCTAGTGAAGTCATACCTCTCTCTAGCTTTGACAACTCCCTATTCACAATTAAATTCATGATGCTATCTATTCGGTACTGGGATGACATAGATGCATTAGATTTAATTTTTAAAGAACTATATTCATCATATTCTTTAATGGCCGCAGAAAAAACACGAGACATAGGATCACGTAAACTATCTTTTAACTCAACCTTAAGTTCATCAAGAGTTTTACCTGACCAAAAAATATCCTCAAATGTTTTTGCATGCTTATTTAAAGAAAAAATCATAATCCCTTTGTCAACAGCTATGGCCCAAGACCAAATAGACGCTGCCATTAGAATAAGCATCACTCCCCTAACAACCCAGTCTGCTCGCAAAAATAAAGAACTAAAAGAAAAATCACTAGTAACAATTGCATCCAAAGAATTGCTTTGTAAAAATAATTCAAATAACTGCACAGCACCTGCTCCATTTCTTCACTTACTAGTATGTTCATATAACAAACAAAGCTTAATAAAATATCTACTATATAAATAAGTTTTTGATATTTAATAACAACTTAATAAAATTTTTGTAATACCCAGTGGAAAATTTAACACTAACTAGCTTAATTTATAATAATATGTTAAGTTGTCTGCACAGGAGTTATCATTGAGATCCAACATCAAAAATTCAAGCATCTTACTGTTCATTGGGTTATTGTCTTGTGAGACAGTACCTGAAAATCAAAATTTGACTAATCCTAATATTGCTCCCATGGAAACATGTATTGAAGTTTCTGAGTTAAAAAAAGTAGAGCTTCCTGCACAGACAAAGATACAATACGCCATTACAATTATAGACAACCCTCCATACGAGCCAATTGAAAACAAAGTAAAAAGAGAAATTGTTACCAAACAAGCTAGTATTTATTATCAAGACTCAAATGGAAACAAAGTTCTAGATATATGTGATAAAGAAAATATTATATTTGGCAGCATTGGCCCTGAAATCGGAGAAACGATTAATAGCAAAAGTTAACCCAGGCAATAAAAATTCACGCGCCTCTAGGGTAAGATGTTCCAAACCGGTGACTATAATAACGGCCAATATCGCGAACATTATTTAAAAAATTGTATCCATTAACTGATAAAAGTCCGCAATTCTGATAAATTGGACTTTTATTACTAAGTATCAAAGTAGGGCAATTTTGATTTTCGTATCCAATCATATCTACTAACTTTTTTCTTGGCTTTTCAATCGAAGTGTAAATAATCTGTAAACTAGGCTTAATAATTGGAAAGTAATTTATAATACCCCACATTTCCGCACACTCAGGGCAATACTCTTGCCTGCCATTGTCAAAGAAATCATTGGGGAGTAAAAATAGCTGATCTTTATTTGTAATTGTGTTGCTCCTTATGTTGATGCAAAGTTAATCAGTTAGTAAATATTGCGATAATTGATTAATCATCCAACTTGGTGCCCTTTTAGGCTTTCCTTCAGGTGAGATACATGCTGCTTCACTGAAAGCGGTAACAAGTAATTCATCACCCCTATAACACGATTGATTCACCCAAAGTCGTGCACCTTTTATTTTATCGTAAGTAGTAACAATGTTTAAATCATCATCTATTTTTGCAGACTTCATATACTCAAGGTGAATACTCCTGATTGCAAAAGCAATTGGCTCCTCAGAATTCCATAGCTCAGCATGTTTAAACCCAACTGATCTAAAAAAACTACTTCTAGCTCTTTCAAAAAACCTCAAATAATTTGCATAATATACGATACCCGTAAAATCAGTATCTTCATAGAATACACGTATTGGGTAGTAATGTTCTCTACCTTTAAATTCACCCGCTGTAGGAATTAAGTCCATCTATTTCTCGCCATCAATCTCAGGGGTCATATTATTTTTAGGTATCTGCAACCCTAGGTGCGTATATGCTCTTGGAGTTGCAACTCTACCTCTAGGAGTTCGCTGTAAAAAACCTAATTGTATCAAATACGGCTCAATTACGTCCTCAATAGCATCACGAGCTTCAGATAATGCTGCAGCTAAAGTATCGACGCCAACAGGACCACCATAAAACATCTCACATATTGCCTTTAAATAACTATTATCCTGCTGATCCAAACCAGTTGCATCAACGCCCAACCTCAAAAGAGCTTCATTTGCAGCCTTGTGATTAACTTCAACATAACCACTATCTTCGGCTAAGTCTCTCACTCGCCGAAGAAGTCGGCCTGCAACTCTGGGGGTACCACGTGAACGGTTTGCAATTTCTTTAGCTCCGTCCTTTGTTAAATTCATATCAAGTTTTTTGGAACTTCGGAGTATAATCGCAGTCAACTCTTGAGCTGAGTAAAACTCTAAACGGATTGGTATACCGAACCGGTCTCTCAACGGGGTAGCCAAAAGTCCGGCTCTAGTTGTAGCTCCTATTAATGTGAAGGGGGCTAAATCAATTTTAATTGACCTCGCA
>JABGVR010000182.1 GCA_018645985.1 Hellea sp.
CCTTACCTACATCAGGAAAGTAACTTGTTGGGGTTCGAGTATAGTGTTCCATCTCTGAAATTGCACGCCTCAGAGTTAGTTTAAAGTGTTTTGTAAGCGTTTTAATAATAGATAGGAATGAAGAAGCATTTTGAGGGCCAATATTTGAAATGTGAACTGAAGCCCTTTCATCAGTCAACATAACTATTTACCACTTGACTTGAATTATCTGTATCAAGATAGCTCCTGAACACAGGGCATTGCGCTTTAATAAGTATTAGTCGCCCAGCTAAAATTTTACTTACGAAATTACCCACAGTAAAATCACTTCTAAGTAAAATTTCCGGGCCAACATAAAGAAAAACATTCAGATATAATAACCCTAATTATACTATTAGAGATATTTGAAACTACTTCCTCACTATCTAATTTTGACTGCGCATATGCATTAGTTCTGTTAACTGATGTTGCCCTACTAACTAGAGGAGAGATCTCGCTTAAGGCAGTTAAGGAAGACTTATACACCGCTCCTGAACTGGCAAAAAGAATGGATGATACACTATTAGACCTCTCCACCAGAGCAGCAAAATATTGAAGGTTATCTGTATTATTTTTGAACTCAAATTTTGCGTTCTTCTGATACCTCTCTGAAGATGAAGAGGCAGCAAAATGTAGCCAGTAATCGCACTTAGGAACGGAGTTTAACTCACAAACATCGCTGTCAATAAGTTGGATTTTTCCAGAATTTTTAGCTGCAATCTGGTGCAATTTATCTGAGGTATTCCGAGAAACAAGCGTAAGCTTTTTAATATTAAACGCTTCAAGATTTCCATTCAAAAATGAATTAACAAAGGTCAAACCAAAAAAACCGCTAGCTCCCACCACACCGAGATTTTTCATATTTTGATTCTCCAGAAGCGAAGTAATCTGAATCATAACCTTGCATAAGGTGCAACTATTAGTATTTATTTCTTAGTTGCGACTGCAATAATTGTATCTGTAGCATCAAGCCTTGCAAGAGCCATCTCATAGCACGTAAGTAAACTTGGACTATCAATTGCTGATAAACCTGATACATGGCCACCAGGCTCACCATTTGCTAACCAGTAAAGGTGGTTTGAAAGAGGGTACCTCTGAACTCCTTGAATAGTAACGTCGTTAAATCCAACATGTTTAAGCATAGCAGTAAGGCTGGTGCGTGTGTGGAGAATGAGATGTTGGCTCCATAGAGTATGCTGTTTAAAGGACTCGCATGCCACGTCATCTCTTAACAAGAAATCACCAGCATGTGGAACTTCGATGATTAACTGTCCTCCTTTTTTTAAATGCCTCATCATCTGGTGAAGCTTATTAAGAGGATCTGGAAAATGCTCAAATGTATGAAAAAGTATTATTGTATCAAAGGAGTTTTCGCCGAACTTTGAGAGATTATCTTCTACAACAAAGCCGTTTTTTCTTGCGTCCATCAAGGAGAGGCTATTTAATTCGACACCCCTAAATTCTCTTGAATAGGGCGCAGCAGCTTTCATGAACTCTCCATCACCAAATCCAACTTCACACACAACTTTCCCATAGTAAAATTTTTGGAAATCTGCAAGGCGTCTTGTGGTGTCTAGTTTATCTTCTAGGCTACTTCTTTTTAACGAAGCTTTTCCTTGTCCACCATCCATCTTGGAGGAGTATAAAGCATCACCAACATAAAAGTCTTTTATGAAGATTACTCCAGATTTTTCATCGCGCCATACTGGCAATGATTGGGAGTCTCTAGTGGTATTAGAAAATTTCTCAATAGAAGTTTCTGTTACTAAACCTACCGTTTTTAGATCCTTGTACGCCTCTGAAATCATGAAATAACCTTTTCTAATAAAAGCGTCTTATATCAAGACATATTATTATTTATCTTGTAACCGCACTCGTTCTAAAAGAATTGGTTCTATAATTTTCCAATCTTCAATAGTGTCGATTTCAGTTTTAGTTTCCTCAGCCATTTCATATATTCCAACCTTGCCATGCAATCTTACCTCTGTTTTGGTAAGTTGTTCACAATTAGATATGTAGAATGCCCCATTCTCAACGAAACTTCCAAAAAAATCTTGGCGCCTAGGTCTTGTTTTGGGATTATAGTTGAGTGGTTTTGCGTCTTCCGTCCAAATAAAATGTTTAGTCCTAGTTGCAGATAGCAAACTATCATACTTGTATTCTTCAAATTTGACACAAGCCTCATCTAGGTCTTTTGCCAGGAGTAAAGGCGAAGTGGCTTGGATGGTTATAAGATAATCTGTTTGGATATAACTCAGAGCATGCAACATCACACTCTCAGTGCTTGCCATGTCAGAAGCGAGCTCGTCAGGTCGGTGAATTATTTCAAC
>JABGVR010000183.1 GCA_018645985.1 Hellea sp.
ACACTCACGTTTTCCCGTTATAGGTGAAAACAGAGACAATATTGAGGGTATCCTATTAGCAAAAGATTTATTAAACCGAATGCAGGCCCGAAGATCGCATATGGCTATTGTTGTTGATGAGTATGGAGGTACTGATGGGATTGTTACCATTGAAGACCTCATAGAAGAAATTGTAGGTGAAATAGAAGATGAGCATGATGATGTTGATTGCGAAATACAAGTTATTTCAGATAATAAGGGGCATTTTGTATGGGAAGCTGATGCACGTACCAATATAAACGATTTTGAAAAAATACTGGGCCGAGATTTTGCAACCCCTGACGAGGAAGATGATGTCGATACTCTTGGCGGTCTTATATTTACACTTGCTGGCCGGGTTCCAGAGCGCGGTGAAATCATACGTCACCCTGATGACATAGAGTTTGAGGTTATTGATGCTGACCCCCGACGGGTGAAGCGGTTGCGTATTAGTGACACGTTAAACAAAAATCCTTTAAAGCAAGAAAAATGATACCGGACATACATCCGTTTATAAATTCAAGAAAGGGTGGGCAACTATATTGTTTTGCTTTGGGAGTTATCGCTGTACTGGGTCAAGCCCCCTTTCATTGGTGGTTTATAACCATTGTCTGCATGGCGTGCCTAGTTGCTCGGCTCAAATTAGCTAGAAAAAGAGACAAGCCAGCTATTTCAGGGTTTAGTCATGGCTTTTGTTTTGCTTTTGGGTATTTTATTTCTGGTACTTATTGGGTTGGCTCTGCTTTTATAGCTCGCGGTCCAGAATTTATACCAATTATGCCGCCTATGGTTATAGCCCTAAGTTTAATATTAGCATCTTTTTGGGGCTTAGCCGGAGCTTTTTTTTGCAGAATTAAAAAAAATAATCTTGTTGATTATTTCGCTTTTGTTTCCTTATTCTTTTTAGCAGAATTTACGCGCGGAACCATACTTGGAGGCTTACCTTGGAATTTATTGGGATATATCTTTGAGGCGGGCGGCCCAATTTCTCAATCCGCTTCTGTATGGGGAGTTTATGGTTTAACTTTTTTTGCGTTAAGCTTGGGTTATCTATTTTATATTTTTATTTTTACAAATTTGAAGTGGCAGAGTTTGGTTATTTTCACGATAGCAACTGGAACTTTATTTTCCATAGGGTCTATGCGGATACAAAATTATACCCCTCAATATACTAAGAATGTAATATTAAGGATTGTTCAAACTAAATTCGAACAAAAAGATAAATTTGACCCTTTAAAATCAATTGAAATTACAAAAAAATATTTATCAGAATCTATATCACCTGGAATCGAAAACATTACGCATATAGTTTGGCCAGAGGGTGCAGTTAGTGGTCTTGCCCTTGAAGACGAGAGCTTACTTTTCGCAATGGGTCAATACTTAGCCCAACGAACAAAAAAACCGCCTGTTTGGCTGCTGAACTCTTTACGGCATGAATTACGCCCTTCGTTGAAATCAAATGGCTCAATTGATTATTATTATAATACATCGGCTGCTATTTCGTTTGATGAAGCAGGTAGTCCCTCATTGGCAGCGTATAGTGATAAGGTGCGTTTAGTTCCATTTGGTGAATTTATTCCGGGAGGTAAATGGATGGAAATTAGAAAAGTGCCTGTTATTTCTACATCGCTGTTATCGATCTCTTCGGCCCTGAAAAAGCAAAATATAGTGTTTCCAGGTTTACCAGTTTTAAGCGCCCAAATTTGCTATGAAATAATTTTCTCAGGGTTCACGCCGCACCCAAAAAATAAAAAGCGTCCGCAATGGATTCTTAATCAATCTAACGATGCGTGGTTTGGAAACAGTTTTGGACCATTTCAGCACTCTAATATGGCAGCATACAGAGCCATTGAGGAGGGCGTTCCGGTTGTTCGTGCCGCTGCTAATGGCGTCTCTGGAATTATAAGTCCGCTAGGTCATTATGAGCAATATATGGGACCAAAAGAAACTGGGTTTTTAGATGTTAAACTACCAAAGCCGAAGACAAAAACATTCTTTTCAACCCATGTAAATTATGTGTTATTTTCAATAAACCTCTTGATAGCAATGCTGGTTTCATTCTCGGTTATAAAAAACACAAAAATATAAATTGTTTATTACCTTAAAAAATCTCCTTAACTGAGCAGAAAGAATGAAAGAAAATATTTCAAAACCTCTAAGAACTTACGGTAGGTCAAAGGGAAAGCCTTTAAGTCCTAATCAAAAACTACTCATGAAAAAAGAGTACCCCAAGATTGATATAAGTAAATTAGTAATAGAGGCAAAAAACCCTCTTATTAATATCAAGGGGGAAGTTTGGTTAGAAATTGGATTTGGGGGTGCTGAACATATTCTATGGCAGGCAAAAAATAACCCTGATGTCACAATAATAGGAGTTGAACCTTTTTTAAATGGCGTTGCAAAAGCTGTTAAGGGGGTTGTTGATCAAGGCCTTAGAAATATTTTATTGTATAGGGGTGACGCAAGAGATGTAATTAATTTGCTGCCTGACAATAGTTTAAATCGAGTTTTTATACTTTTCCCAGATCCTTGGCAAAAAAAAAGACATAACAAGCGTAGGCTTATAAATGAAAAATTACTTTCTGACCTTTACCGCGTAATTGAGAAGGAAGGCACACTTAGGTTTGGAAGTGATATTACGGATTATGTAGACTGGGTACTCACTAGAATTAAAAGTCATAATGGTTTTGAATGGCGTGTGTCTGAAAGAAAAGATTGGATGGAGCGCAGTACAGATTGGCCTGAAACGAGATATTTAGCAAAGGCATTGGAAGAGGGAAGGCAAGGACATTTTTTTGATTTTATAAAATTTTAATAGTTAAATTAACTTAAGGCTTGCAAAGTTATTATTATCCAACTAGTTAGTGCATAAATTACCTCTAGCACAGGATGCTTGCAGGGTGGCCCAAAAGGCCGCCTTTTTTATTGCTCTGTTAGTTAGAAGATGAAAGATATTATGAAGACGAAAACGCATACTGATGAACGAATATTTGCAATTGCTGACCCTATAGCTAAAAGTATGGGTTTAAATATAGTAAGAATACGCGTGCAGTCAGGTAGAAAGAAGACAGTTCAAGTGATGGCTGAAAGATTTTCCGATGGCCTTTTAGGTATTTCGGAGTGCGAAAAACTTTCGCGTGAGCTTACCGCTACACTTGATGTTGAAGACCCGATTCACGATCCATTTATACTCGAAGTGTCATCACCAGGTTTAGAGCGTCCCTTAACTTCTATCCAAGACTTTAAAAATTATGTCGGTTATGCAGCTAGGATAGACTTAGACAGGATGGTAGAGGGGCGTAAAAGATTCCGTGGTGTGCTGGCCGGTGTTGAAGGTAGTAATGTAGATATTGATTTAGATGGTGAAAGTGAAACTGCGCAGATTCCATTTGAATGGATTTCTGAGTCTAAGTTATTAATTACAGATAAGCTTATTAAAGATGGCCAAGATGCTAAACATTTGGCAAATGAAATAGAAAAACAACAAAAAACCAATGAAAAAAACGAATAGGAGACCTTATGTCTACTGCAGGAATTAGTGCAAATAAACTTGAGTTATTACAAATAGCCAAGGCAGTTGCTGATGAAAAATCGATACCTAAGGAGGTTGTGTTGGAGGCTATAGAAGAGGCTATTCAGAAGGCAGCTAAAATGCGTTATGGCTCTGAACTTGATATTAGAGCAAAGCTGGACCCAGTAACTGGTGACCAAAGTTTGCGTCGTGTCATAACGGTTTCTGAGGAAGAAGAGATTGAAAATGATTCCACTCAAATTAACCTTATCACTGCAAAGATGGATTATCCTGATGCTGTAATTGGGTTTGAAATCTCGACACCATTGCCGCCATTAGAATTCGGACGAGTGCAAGCGCAAATGTCCAAACAAATCATTATGGGAAAAATACGTGAGGCAGAAAGAGCAAGGCAGTTTGTTGAGTTTAAGGATAGAGTTGGCGAGATAATTAATGGAATTGTTAAACGCGTTGAATACGGGCACATTATAGTTGATTTAGGCAGAGCTGAAGGCGTTATTAGGCGTGACCAAGCATTGCCACGTGAAAACGTCAAAGGCGGCGATCGCATAAGGGCGTATATAATGGATGTTCGTGAGGAACCTCGTGGTTCACAAATATTCCTCTCTCGTGCGCATCCTCAATTTATGGCCCAATTATTTTCTCAAGAAGTTCCCGAGGTATACGAAGGAATAATTCAGATTGTTGCGGTTGCTAGAGACCCTGGTTCTCGAGCCAAAATTGCAGTTTATTCTAATGATGGAGCTATAGATCCGGTCGGGGCTTGTGTTGGCATGCGTGGGTCGCGTGTTCAAGCTGTTGTCAATGAGCTTCAGGGTGAGCGCATTGACATAATTCCGTTCACTGAAGATGCTGCAACTTTTATTGTGAATGCACTACAGCCAGCGGAGGTTGCAAAAGTTGTTATTGATGAAGCAAATGATAGAATTGAAGTCGTGGTTCCAGATGAGCAACTCTCTCTGGCCATTGGCCGTCGAGGGCAAAATGTACGTCTTGCGTCACAACTATCAGGCTGGGCTATCGATATCCTAACTGAGGAACAAGAGTCTGAGCGACGCCAAGTAGAGTTCAAGGAGCGTTCAGAGTTATTTATGGTTGGTCTGGATGTAGATGAAATGATCGCTCAACTTCTTGTGTCAGAAGGCTTCGAGACTATGGAAGAAGTTGGGTATGTTGCTATTGATGATTTAACGTCTATTGAGGGCTTTGACGCAGAAACAGCGGAAGAGTTACAGACCCGTGCACGTGAGTACCTAGAGAAAATTGCCAAAGAACAGAACGAAAAACGCCGCGCTGCTGGTGTGCACGACAATGTTTTAGAAATAGAAGGGGTAACTCTTCCTATGGCTGTTAAGTTTGGAGAAAATGAAGTGCTATCTGTAGAAGATGTTGCTGGTTTGGTTCCTGATGACTTACGAGGATATACTGAGGTGAAAAATGGTGAAAAAGTTCATGAAGATGGTATTCTAGAGGAGTTTAAGCTCTCTGAAGAAAATGCGACATCACTCATTATGCGAGCGAGAGTTAAGGCTGGCTGGATAGACGAAAGTGATCTGGTGGTGCCAGAAGAAGATATAAAAGAAGAGGTGCTTACAGCTTCATCTGAACTCACCGCTGAGGATGTTTTTGGTTAGGTTGGTTGATTGCAGATTACTTCAGAAATAACTGACCTTGATAAGCGCGGTCACAAACCTACACAACGAAGGTGTATCGCGAAGTGCGAAGTTCGTGAGCGTCATGACATGATAAGATTTGTGACTGATCCAACAGGTGTTGTTGTTCCCGATATTCTTGGTAAATTGCCAGGACGTGGTGTCTGGGTTAGCAGTGACGCTGGTTCCCTTTCTGAGGTTATATCTAAGACCGCTTTTAGTAGAAGCTTTAAATCTAAAGTTAAAGTTCTGGACGACTTACTAAGCACGACTGAACGTTTATTATCAAGACGAGTATTGGGTTTGGTTACTATGGCACGTAAAGCAGGGTCTATATCTCTTGGTTTTGATCAAGTGCAGTCTATGGCAAGAGAGGCAGAAGTTGCGATTAGGATTGAGGCTTCGGATGGATCAGCAGATGGCCGTGGTAAAATTCGAACCTTATCAAAAGCAATGAATAGGGAATATAATTTTGCTGACCCAATCGTTGTGGGATGTTTTTCATCGAATAAAATCGGGGCGGCCTTATCCCGCGAATCGATTGTTCATGTAGGGATAAAAAGAGGAAAGCTTGCTAAGACATTATCAGTAGAAGTAAAGCGGCTCTCTGGATTCGTAGACCTAGTGCCCGTGGACTGGCCTGATAGAGAGCATGAAATAAAAATAAAATAAAGATTTTTTCTTTATTGAATATAAACGCTAGGTCGTTAGATTGCACGACTTAAAGCAAGTTAGAAAATAGCATTACAGGTAAGGTTAATGGACTTACCGTTTGAAAGATGAAAATGACTGATACAAACGACAAAAAACAAATTGCCCGTAAGCCATTATCCCTAAGCTCTTCAGGGAGGGGTTCTGTAAGGCAGTCATTTGCTGGAGGACGTTCAAAGGCTGTTGTAGTAGAAAAAAAGAAAAAAGTAATCATAAGGCCAGGTTCAAACACTGAAGTTGTTAAACCCAAAGTTGCACCAAAAATTTCAATTCCCCCTGTAAAGCCAAAAGTAGATGAAGTTGCTCTAGCTGCTAAAAAGCTTGGTCTATCTAAGGGTGAATACGAAAAACGACAAAGCGCTCTTAGTACTGCTAAGGCTGAGGCAGATGTAAGAGATGCAAAGAAAAATACTGAGCAAGCAGAGCGAGAGCAGAGGATGGCTACTGAGAATGCTGCGCTGCAAGCCAGAAAGAAAGCTGAGGAAGAAGCTGAATTGAAACGTTTAGAAGCGGAAGAGGAAAACCGTCAGAGAGAAGAGGCTGCCAAGCTTGCTGCTCGTAAGCCTGTTGGGGCGGCAGCTGCATTAAAAAAAGATGATGATAATTTAAGCGAAATTGAAAAGGCAGGCGGCCGAGTTAAGAAAAAACGTGCGGCACCACCACCAACACGATCAAAAGGCGAGACTAAGAGAAGAAGAGGTAAGCTCACTATTGTATCTGCATTAGCTGGTGATGATGAACGCCAGAGATCTCTTGCTTCTGTAAAGAGAGCAAGAGAAAGAGAAAAGCAGCGTCAACGTGGTGGATTAGGGGATCGCGATAAAGTTCAGCGTGAAGTTATAATACCTGAAGCCATAACTGTATCTGAGTTGTCAAATCGTATGGCAGAAAGGGCCCGTGATGTTGTGAAGTATTTAATGCAACAAGGCACAATGGCTACCATGAATGATATACTTGATGCAGATACTGCCCAACTCGTTGTCGAAGACTTTGGGCACACAGTTAAACGAGTAGCAGAAGCAGACGTGGAGGATAATTTTATTATAGATGATACGCCTTCTGATGAGAATGACCGTAAGCCTCGCC
>JABGVR010000025.1 GCA_018645985.1 Hellea sp.
AGTGAGGATTGATAATGAAGATATAAACACCTCAAAAACACAATTAATAGAATTGAGTAAAACCCTGAAATCTTGTGATACATTAAAAAGTGACCTAAAAAGTAGAAAAGAAATCAATCATGCTGATATGGGGGAGCTAAAAGCTAGTGAGTTAACTGATGAAATACTAGCCGTCATAACAGATACAGAAATAAACACTCTTGGAGCACCAATAGAGCTTCCTACAGGGGCTGTTTCAATTATGGTCTGTTCAAAGGAAATCACAGGATCAGATATCCCAACACGAGAAGCTATTGAGGACAGACTAATGGATCAACAGCTTGCTCAAGCGTCAAAGAGGCACCTTAGGGACCTCCGAAGGCAAGCAACAATTGTTGTTCGCTAAAAGGTGAATAAAAAATTACTATTATTAACAATGGGTGATCCTTGTGGGATCGCTCCAGAGATTACCTATAAGGCTTGGAAAACTTTAAAAACACAAAGAAAGTATTGCTTCGCAGTCATAGCTCAGCCAGAAATCTTTGATTACTGTAACAATAAAATCAAAATAATAACTGCCCCCTCTGAAGCCATTAATGTCTTTCAAGATAGCCTACCCTTAATACCAATTGATGGACATAATACTGAAAAGGGACACCCAAACCAAATACACACCGCAAGCATATTAGAATCAATTAAACTTGCTGTTGATATATGTGCAAAGGGTAAAGCTGATGGTTTAGTAACCAATCCAATTTCTAAAGAAATACTATATAAATCAGGATTTAATTTTCCTGGCCACACTGAGTACTTAGGGGAAATCACTAAGGAAATACATATGATCAACTCACGTGGGCCTGTTATGATGCTATCCGGTGGAGGCTTAAAGATAGCTCTCATAACTGTTCATGTTCCGTTAAAAAAAGCTGCGTTATTGATTACGAAAAAAGAGATAATAAAAAAAGCTAAAGTTATAAATGAAGCACTAATAAAGGATTTTGGCATTAAGAATCCTCGTATCGCATTAGCTGGAATAAACCCCCATGCCGGAGAAAATGGACAACTAGGCCTAGAAGAAATGGAAATTATTAATCCAGCTGCGGAAACTCTTAGAAAAGAAGGAATTAATATCAGTGACGCGTTGCCTGCCGATACATTGTTTCATGAAGAAGCTAGAAGCATGTATGATGCAGCAATAGCAATGTATCACGATCAAGGATTGATTCCTGTAAAAACTTTAGATTTTTACGGAGGGGTAAATATAACGCTTGGTTTACCTATAGTAAGAACCTCTCCTGATCATGGCACAGCTTTTAATATTGCTGGGAAAAATATAGCACGCCCGGATAGCCTTATAGCAGCTATTAAAACTGCAAGAGAGATATCAGATAATAGAGCTATGCAAAATGCCTGAAAGTTTACCCAGCTTAGAAGAAACTATAGGAATATATAAATTAAAAGCAAATAAATCTCTTGGCCAACACTTTTTACTAGATGTAAATACAACCGATAAAATTGCACGACTGGCGCTCCCTCTTGACCAGTGTGAAACTATAGAAGTAGGCCCCGGTCCGGGCGGCTTAACAAGATCACTTCTGAAAAATAACGCATCACTAACTGTAATTGAAATGGATGATCGTTTCATTACTCCCTTAAATGAATTAGCTAAATCATACAACAATCTTACAGTGATACATGACAATGCATTGAAAGTAGACATAGCAAAAATAACAAAAAAGAATATAAAATTAGTCTCGAATCTACCCTATAATGTCGGAACTAAGTTATTAATAAACTGGCTATTATCAGAACCTCTTTTTTGGAGCAAGGCGGTTCTTATGTTTCAGAAAGAAGTTGCACAAAGGATCACAGCTAACCCAAACGATAAAGCATATGGTCGGTTAGCAATACTCACACAAAGTATCTGTAATGCACAAATTGCATTTGATGTTCCTTCAATGGCATTTACTCCCCCACCTAAAGTTGATAGCGCGGTTGTGGTTTTTGACCCATTACCCATTGAGGAAAGGTTTACACACCTTAAAGTCTTAGGAGAAGTAACAATGGCAACTTTTAGTCAAAGAAGAAAAATGTTGAGAGGGTCTCTAAAAAGCATAGCAAAGAAATATGGCACAACACCATTGAAATTATGTGAGTCGGCTGAAATTAATCCAGAATTTAGACCAGAAAACCTCTCGATAATAGATTTTCAAAATTTGGCTTTAAACCTAAAAGAAAGAACTAACCACCCGTGATAAGTTTTTTTATAAAACTACCTAACCATGGCTGACGAGGCCTTTTCATTCGTTCCGCATTTACTATCGTGGTTAATTCTTCGATAGCCTCTGAGATATCTTCATTAATAATTATATAATCATACTCAGCCCAATGGCTAATTTCATTTTCTGATTTTGACATTCGCCTTGCTATGACATCATCACTATCTTGAGCCCTTGACCTCAAACGGTTCTCAAGTTCACGCATATTAGGTGGCAGGATGAATATTTTTACTAAGTCATTGGCCGCTGCTTGGGTCAACTGCTGTGCTCCTTGCCAATCTATATCGAATACAATATCAAAACCTCTGGCTAAAGCAGTTTCAACAGGTGCTCTTGGAGTGCCATAAAAATTATCAAAAACTTTTGCATATTCAAGAAACTCATCATTATCTATCATTTCAGAAAATTTACTTTTAGAAAGGAAAATATAATCTTCGCCATCTACTTCGCCCGGCCTAGGTTGCCGCGTCGTAGCCGAAACAGACATCAATATATTCCTACTGGTATTTAGGATTTGTTTGGTTAACGTAGTTTTACCAGCACCCGATGGTGATGACAAGACAACCATTATTCCTCTTCTATTTAATTTCATTTCCTGAATTGAAGACTTTACCATTTTGTATCTACTAATATTAAATAACTTATTATTTGACTTTCGCTTTGAACAGCCCTCTGGTCAACCCTGTATATTATTTTAATCATTTCAGTGTTAGACTTAAGTCTATTCATTCTTTTTTTCGTTGAGACCTTTGGATAGTTCTTTCAATCTTACGCCACTTATTAACATTAATAATATGCTCTTTGTTTGTTTTTGCAAAAGCATGGCCTCCAGTACCGTCAGCTACAAAAAATAAGAAATTAGTTTTTGCTGGGTTCAAAACTGCGCGTATTGACGCTTCTCCTGGATTGCAAATTGGTGTCGGTGGCAGACCGTCTATTTGGTATGTATTCCATGGTGTCTTTTTATTTATTTCAGATCTATAAAGAGTACGTCTTTCACCTTTAGAGTTATATAAGGGTTCACCTCCGGAGATCCCGTAAATAATGGTTGGATCAGTTTGCAATCGCATATTCATTCTTAATCGATTTATAAAAACACCCGCAATTATATCTCTTTCACTATTATGTGCGGTTTCTTTTTCTACAATTGATGCAAGTATAATCGCTTCATCTATTGACTTAAACGGTAAGTTTTTTTGTCTTGTTGACCACAAACTATCTATTAACTCAATTTGAGCAATTTGCATTTTCTCAAGTAATAATGAAGCCTTCATGCCCTTAGGAACCATAAATGTTTCTGGCAACAAAGTACCCTCTTCAGGGATAGTCATCGAACTTACATCAAATAATTTATTTTTACCTATGACTTTTACTATCTGCTTAGATGTAAGCCCTTCCGCTATTGTGAAAGGGTATAAAACCTCTTTACCTTTAGAAAGCTGGTTAAATATAGTTGCCATAGAAGACGACTTAGTCAATAAAAACTCGCCTGCTTTAAATTTAGCCTCATTACCTCGCAGTTTCGTTACTAGCGTAAATAGCTTAGAGCTTCTGATTATATCTTCTTTTTCTAAATTTTGAGAAATTTCAGATAAACTACTTCCCATATCCACTTTAAATGAAACCTCACTCTCGGTCCCTTTTGGATTAATTTCATACTCATAATTAATATATGCATAGATACCTGTAAGAACTGCACAAATAATCGTAAAAAAAGCAATAAGAGCTATTATAATTAGGAGAAGTTTATTTTTTTTAGGCATATTCCAAAATGTACCTATCCATTAAACATATCAGTAAATTACTTTTCAGTAACGGCTGAAAAAATAACGCTAGCATTCGTACCGCCGAAACCAAAACTGTTGGACATAACGGCTTTTCCATTTATGGGTTTAGACTTCAGGGGCACTAGATCAAGACTTGTTTCTATCGATTGATTTTCTAAATTTAAAGTAGGAGGGGCAATCTGATCTCTTAATGCCAATATAGAAAAGATTGCTTCTATAGCACCAGCTGCACCCAAAAGGTGACCAGTACTAGATTTCGTAGATGACATTTTAATATTTTTTGCATGTTCCCCAAGTAATCGCTCGACAGACCTTACTTCAATTTCATCTCCCATGGGCGTAGATGTGCCGTGCGCATTTACATAGCAAATATCAGAAACATCCAAATTAGAATTATCCAGTGCAGCTTTCATAGCGCGATATGCACCATCACCATCGGGGGAAGGACTAGTTATGTGATGAGCATCTGCCGATAGACCGTACCCCGATACCTCAGCATAAATCTTAGCTCCTCTATTTAGGGCATGCTCGTATTCCTCCAGTACTAGAGCCCCTGCACCCTCACCCATCAAAAATCCATCACGTTCTTTATCGTATGGCCTTGAGGCTTTTTCAGGGGCATCATTGAAACCGGTGGTCATTGCACGACAAGCTACAAAACAAGCAATACCTAGCCGGTTTATTGCAGCCTCCGAACCACCAGCTACCATGACGTCTGCATCGCCATTAGCTATTAATCGGGAGGCATCTCCAATAGCATGTGTTCCAGTGGCGCATGCAGTAACAACAGAATGATTTGGACCTTTAAATCCGTTACGAATAGAAATCTGGCCTGAAGTTAAATTTATCAACATTCCAGGTATAACGAAAGGGCTTAGTCGTCGTGGACCCCGTTCATGAAGGGTAATAGAGGCGTCATAAGTTGTTTGCAGGCCCCCAATACCAGAGCCAAACATAACTCCGGTTCGTTCGAGGTCATTAACTTGAGACTCATCTGGCTTCCAACCCGCATCAATCAACGCCTCATCAGACGCTGCAATTGAATAAACAATAAAATCGTCCATTCTTTTTGAGTCTCTTAAACTCATAACCTTTTCAGGGTCAAAGACCCCTTCCATTTTCGGATGACCACCTGCCCTGCCATCAACTCTTGGAATAACGGCTGCAATTTTGCAAGCTAAGTCACTTACTTCGAAATGCTTGATAAGGGAAGCACCAGACTTTCCTTTTAATATATTTTTCCACGCAGTCTCTAAGCCGCATCCCACAGGGGTTATTAAGCCCATACCTGTTACGACAACACGCCGGTTAGTTTTGGGTGTCATAGGAATATTATATTTTAACCAATTTTCTCGGATATAAATTTAACTGCATCACCAACTGTTTGAATATGCTCAGCGGCATCATCCGGAATTTCAATGTCAAACTCCTCTTCAAAAGCCATAACAAGTTCAACGTTATCTAAACTATCTGCACCAAGATCATCAATAAAGTGAGCATTACCAACAACTTTATCTTCTTCAACATCAAGATGCTCAACTACCATTTTAGTAACACGTGAAAGTACGTCAGACATAATATTTCCTTTTGTAATGCTAGAAGTCTAGCGATTTGTAAGCGTAATTAGAGTGAAATACTTTAAAAACAAGCTTTTTTTACAGAACATACTTAAAATTTCTATAATTTTTTAAAAAATTCCACAAATAAGTCTTATCAAATCATAGTCATGCCGCCATTAACATGAAGCGTTTGACCTGTGACATAATTAGCTTCATCGGAGGCCAGGTAAAGTGCTGCAGTGGCGATGTCAGTACTAGTTCCCAAATCACCAACAGGTATCTTTGATAAAATTGCACTTTTTTGAGACTCATTCAATTCATTAGTCATAGGGGAAGCTATAAAGCCAGGAGCAATGCAGTTGACTGTAATGCCCCGTGAGGCAACTTCCTGCGCTAAAGATTTAGAAAAACCAATCATTCCAGCTTTGGATGCAGCATAATTAGTTTGACCTGGATTTCCGGTTACACCAACAATTGAAGCAATACCAATTATTCGCCCATAGCGTTTTTTCATCATAGCCCTCAAACATGCCTTGGATAAACGGAAATACGATTCAAGATTTACCTTCTGAACCAAGTCCCAGTCAGCCTGTTTCATTCGCATTAAAAGACCATCACGCGTTATACCAGCATTTGCAATTAATATATCAACAGGGCCGCCAAGAAGAGCATTTACCTCTTCAGGCAATTTATCAACCGCGTCACCATCGGATAGATTACACTTAATAGCATAAGATCTGTCACCTAATTCATTGGCAAGAGCCTCGAGCTTTTCAATCCTTGTACCAGACAATGCAACCAAAGCTCCTCGTGAATGAAAAAGCCTTGCAATTTCTCCTCCTAATCCGCCCGTAGCTCCGGTGACTAGAATTCGTTTTCCATCTAAATTAAACATAATTATCCTTAAATTACTTATTAAAAGCGACTAAACTTTCCTCGGTATCTATAGAAATTCCGTTAAGACCTTTAACTATACGTCTCAACATTACTGTTAATACTTTACCACAACCTGGCTCTATAAACTTCTCAATACCATTTTCATGCATAAATACGACTGACTCTTTCCATCTAACACGGCCAGTAACTTGTGATATTAAATCATCTTTCAAAATTTTAGGGTCGATGATCGCTTTTGCCTTAACATTATTAACAACTGGGATTAAAGGCTTAAAGAAATCCACTTCTGAGAGAGCATGAGACATTTCGTCTGCAGCAGAAGACATTAAACTTGAATGAAATGGAGCTGAAACATTCAGCATCATTGCTTTTTTTACACCAATAAGGGCTGCTTCAGAACAAGCTTTTTCAACAGCTTTAAGATTTCCTGATATAACAATTTGGCCTGGTGCATTATCATTAGCAATTTGGCACACACCCAGATCTTGGGCTCTCGAAATTGCAGTTTCTGCATCTTCAATACTTGCCCCTAAAAGGGCAGCCATGGCCCCTAATCCAGGCGGCACAGCCGCCTGCATTGCATTTCCCCGTGCCCTTAATAATATAGCTGTATCCTTTAAGGAAATTGATCCGGCTGCACATAATGCGGTGTACTCCCCTAAGGAATGTCCTGCCGCATACTTTGCATCGGAAACGCTAAATCCACATTCAGTTTCAAGCGCTTTTATGGCCGCTATACCACAAGCCATTAATGCAGGTTGTGCATTAGCTGTTAGTGTCAAATCTTTAATATCACCTTGCCACATTAATCTAGATAGATTTTGAGAAAGCGCATCATCTACTTCCTCAAATACTTCTTTGCTAGCTGGAAAAGCAGAAGCTAGACTCTGCCCCATACCAATTTTTTGGCTTCCTTGACCTGGAAAAGTTAAAGCAAACGTCATAAACCCTCTTAAACATAATATGCTCACTTACCTTGAGCAATAAATTTCTATAAGACTATACACCTAATAATAAAGAATTATTAAATATTAGTTTTTTTTGAGAATACATAAATAATAACAGCACCAGCACAATAACCGCCTATGTGAGCTGGCCAAGCTATATTAATATTAAAAAAATTGTCAAATAAACCTATAATGCAATTCAAGCCAACCCAAGCAACTCCATATTCATACATCTTTTTTTTACCGCCAAGGACAAACGCACCTGTAGAAAACAATGCAGCGGCCCCAGCCGAAGCCCCTATAGCACCAGTTGATAAACTAGAATTAACAAAACCCCACCATATCCACTGAAAAATACCTCCCGAAATTACTCCTGTTAGAAAGACTGTCCAAAAAAATAATGATGGATTAAAAAAATCAGACTCATAATTTAAATTTGACCTATACCCTTGGGAAACGGCTGTGCCAAAAACCATGATCATTGCAGAATTTATCAGCAAATGACCCCAATTGGCATGTAAGAAACCATGAAAAAACAAACGAAAAGTATGCGATGTCATACCAATATCAGATTGATGTAAAGGCCTTAGAACACCATGGTCTACCGGCACACTCGAAAACAAAGTCAAAAAATGTATTAGTGTAAATAAACCCACTAAAAACAATGGAGTTTTTTCAGAAA
>JABGVR010000184.1 GCA_018645985.1 Hellea sp.
AATCTCCAAGATTTTTTCAAGTACCTCAAAAACGAACCGCGATTTACATACCCTGACACCGAGGCAGGTAGAGAGGATTATATAAAGGAGGCAACACGCATAATAGAAACAATATCAAAAAGACTTGATGAAGTATTTTTAAAGCAACCTAAAGCAAAATTGGAAGTTAGGAGGGTTGAGGCTTTTAGAGAGAAAACAGCCGGAAAAGCCTTTTATTCTAGGGGTACGCCTGATGGATCCCGCCCAGGTTATTATTATGCAAACCTAAATGATATAAATGATATGCCGAAATATCAAATGGAGGCGCTGGCTTATCACGAAGGCAACCCAGGCCACCACATGCAACTCTCAATATCCCAAGAGCTTTCAGGAGTACCAGAATTTAGGAAACATAATAATGTAACAGCTTACACAGAAGGTTGGGGTTTATATTCAGAATTTTTCCCTAAGGAAATGGGTTTCTATGAAGACCCCTACTCAGATTTTGGTCGTCTAGCTATGGAACTCTGGAGAGCTGCTCGATTAGTTGTAGATACAGGAATCCATGATAAAAAATGGACAAGAACAGAAGCGATAGATTATCTTCTTGCAAACACACCTAACCCAAAAAACGATTGCGAGAAAGCAATAGAACGATACATCGTTATGCCTGGTCAGGCCACTGCCTACAAAATAGGTATGATGAAAATACTGGAGCTAAGAGAAAGTGCAAAAGATAAACTTCAAGAAAAATTCGATATCCGAGTCTTTCACGATACCGTAATAAATTCAGGGCCTGTACCCTTAAGTATATTAGAAGAGCGTGTGGATAATTGGATTAATAAAGAGCTCGAAAGTTAATTCGCTCTTACTTTCTCTCCACGCTCATGCATTTCTTGAGCCTCTAAACTAAGCTTTGCTGTGGGTCTTACATCAAGCCTCTTTAAGCGAATAGGGTCACCTGTTTCTTGGCAATATCCATATGTTCCCTGCTCTATTCGATCCAAAGCCTTGTCAATTTGATTAACAAGTTTACGTAATCTGTCACGTGTTCGAAGTTCTAGCTGTCTGTCAGCGTTTGCAGCAGCAGTGTCAGCAGGATCAGGGTAAGATACATTTTCTTGCTGAAGAAAAGTAACTGTCTCTTTTGTCTGCTGTGCAATCTCATCTTTCCATGCGACTAGCTTTCTGCGAAAATATTCTTTTTGCTTCTTATTCATGAACTTTTCATCTTCCGATGGAAGATATCCCTTTGGCAACTTAACACTTTTTATTACTTTTTTTGTTGCCGCCATAATAGCCTCCGTATTAATGTTTACTCTGAACTGAAAAGATTCATATCAAACCAAGAACGAGCGCTTGATATCGCGTGAAAGCCTTTTGGGCAACACAATATATCATAAAAATTGTTGATGAAAGAAGCTTGCAACTCTGCGTACCCTGTATACAAAGCAAGAAAATAAGGACATAAAAATGAAATTTAAAGGTACCAAGAATTACGTAGCAACCCAAGATCTTAAGATGGCAGTAAATGCTGCCATCACCTTGGAAAGACCATTGCTTATAAAAGGGGAGCCAGGAACAGGAAAAACAGTTCTTGCCCATGAAATTGCAAAAAGCCTAGATACGCCCCTATTAGAATGGAATATAAAATCGACAACAAAAGCTCAACAAGGGTTATATGAATATGACGCAGTAGCTCGTTTACGTGACTCCCAATTGGGTGAAGATCGAGTTCATGATATTTCTAATTATATCAAAAAAGGAAAACTATGGGAATCGTTCACTGCAAAAAAAAGGCCTATACTTCTTATCGATGAAATAGACAAAGCAGATATTGAATTTCCAAATGACCTATTACACGAATTAGATAAAATGTCGTTCCATGTATATGAAACTGGAGAAACAATAACAGCAAAGCAAAGGCCAATTATTATCATAACATCAAATAATGAGAAGGACCTACCAGACGCATTCCTGCGCCGGTGCTTCTTCCATTACATTCAATTTCCTGATGATAACACTATGAGTGAAATTGTTGAGGTCCATTTCCCGGGTATAAAGCCTAAATTATTAACAGCTGCGATGAAACGTTTTTATGAAGTAAGAGCAATGCCTGGACTAAAGAAAAAACCGAGCACGAGTGAATTATTAGATTGGTTAAAGTTACTATTGATAGAGGATATAGACCCTGACACCCTAAAAGAGTCTGACCCAAAAAAACTGATACCCCCATTGCATGGTGCATTATTAAAAAATGAGCAGGATGTACATTTATTTGAGAGACTCGCATTTTTAACCAGAAGGGATAATAATACGTAATTTCATAACCAAGGTATCACTTCTTAGAATACCTTGGTGTATATCATTATTAAAAAAAGAACCTATATTCACAGTTATGTCAAAAAATCTTGAAACTGAACCACAGAAACGACGTGTTTTTGCTATAATCTCTCATCCTGATGCTGGTAAAACAACGCTTACAGAAAATATGCTTCTTTCATCAGGGGCTATTCATCAAGCTGGACAAGTGGCTGCAAGAGGTGAGGCAAGAAGGACACAATCTGATTGGATGAAGATAGAACAAGAACGTGGTATTTCTGTATCATCATCGGTAATGACGTTCGAACATGAAAAACTTATCTTTAATCTGCTTGATACTCCGGGACATGAGGATTTTTCAGAGGATACATACCGTACACTAACTGCTGCAGATTGCGCTGTGATGGTTATAGATGCAGCAAAAGGAATAGAACCTCAAACTCTGAAGCTTTTTGAAGTTTGTCGTTTACGAGATATACCCATAATAACATTTATTAATAAGTTAGATCGTGAAGCACGGGATACATTTGAAATAATATCAGAAATAGAAGAAAAGCTTGCCCTCGATGTAGTTCCAATGCAATGGCCGGCAGCATCAGGAAAACGATTTAAAGGTGTATCTGATTTATCTACTGGAGCATTTTTAAAGTTCGAGAAACTTGAATCAGGTAAAAAACATACATGGATTCAAATGAATAATATTGAGTTTAACGAGCATTTTGATGATCAATCATTGCTAGAACAATTTACTGAAGAGCATGAGCTAGCAAAAGAATATCCCGAATTTAACTTACAAAGCTTCCATGAAGGCCATATGACACCGGTATATTTTGGTTCGGCATTGAGAAAATTTGGTGTGTTAGAACTTATAAACGCACTTGTAAAATTTGCCCCTGGACCTCAATCTGAAAACTGTATGAAATCTGGTAAATCCGCTGAAATGCAACCAGAATCAACAGAAACTGCTGGTTTTGTTTTCAAAGTGCAGGCAAATATGGACTTAAATCATCGCGACCGAGTTGCATTTTTACGGTTGTGTTCGGGTGAGTTTAAACGTGGAATGAAAATGAAAACAGCTGAAGGAAAATCCCTCACAATTCACAATCCAGTTATGTTCTTTGCTCAGGATAGGGAAATTGCGGAAACTGCTTATGCGGGCGATGTTATTGGAATTCCAAATCATGGATCATTACGTGTTGGTGACAGCTTATCAGTGAGTGGTAAAATAAAATTCGCAGGAATACCTAATTTTGCACCAGAAATCCTCAGACGAGCTCGCCTAAAAGACCCATTGAAGGCAAAGCACTTAAGAAAAGCTTTGGAGTCATTAGCCGAAGAAGGTGTGACACAACTTTTCAAACCATCACTTGGAGCTGATATGATTGTTGGAGCAGTAGGTGCGCTGCAAATTGATGTAATGAGAGAACGAATTAAAACTGAATACGGCTTAGAGGTTACTTTTGAAGTTCCTCCGTACCAAATAGCCAGGTGGATAGTTAGCGAAGATAAAATAGCTTTAGAGCAGTTCATTTCAAAGTCGATATCAAATTCAGGGGTGGATGCAGATGACGACCCGGTATTCTTAGCAAAGTCTTACTGGGATGTGAATTACGCAGAAGAAAAATACCCTAAAATTCGTTTTTTAACTTCTAAGGAACGAATATAAACTAATAAATCGTGCACCGCCTAGTTGCGGCAATGCCTCTAAGATAAGCTCGTCTTGCAACACCTTTTCTATACTCTCTTCTAATCATGTTTTCATGTTTAGTCGCCCCTGTTGCTGCCCTAACTAAACCGCGGAAAGGTATTAGTGTTCCCACACCCGCCTCTGCTACATCCAAGGAAGTTTCACGTGTTTTGCTATCATCATTTTTTTCTGTATCAAAATCAGGACCCAAAACTGTATTCCATTTTAAGATGTCATTTCTTAAAGAGCGACAACTCCTATTACGAACTACATCATATGGAGTTTCCAATGTTAATAAAATTTTTGGCACACGTTGTTTTCTTAGATTTATATCACCCAGAGGGCTTAAAATAACTTCACCGAAGCTATCTTTATCACCAACCCTATCTATATTTTTTGCAGTTGGCGCACCAGTAACATTTTGTAAA
>JABGVR010000026.1 GCA_018645985.1 Hellea sp.
AATGGGTTAAAGAACATGAGCCTGAACTCTATGCAAAAATTCATAAATTTATGTTGCCGGGGGATTATATAGCTTACAAGCTAACAGCTCAAATGAATACCACTAAGAATGGATTATCGGAAGGCATATTGTGGGATTATAAAACAAATACAATCGCCCAATGGCTTTTAGATTATTATGGAATCGATTCGAGATTAGTGCCAGAAATTGTAGCTAATTTCACTTCACAAGGGACTGTTACTAAAGCAGCTGCTTCTCAAACAGGGTTACCTCAAGGGATACCAATTACTTATAGAGCTGGGGATCAACCTAATAATGCCTTATCATTAAACATCTTAAGAAATGGAGAAGTTGCAGCTACAGGCGGAACTTCAGGAGTTATTTATGCAGTAACTAATAATACATCCTCAAAGGAGGCTACTCGAATTAATAATTTTGCACATGTCAACTATAATGTCCGAATGCCTTCAATTGGCAAGTTATTGTGTATTAATGGTGCAGGTATTATGTATCGATGGCTTCGAAACCAATGTGGCGACGATTCATACGAATCAATGAACCGCAAGGCTGCAAGAGTTGATATTGGATCTGAGGGGCTTTCAAGCATTCCTTTTGGGAACGGAGCAGAACGTATGTTAGACAATAAAAACATAGGGACTCAATTTTGTAATATTAACTTAAACAAACATAGCAAAGGACATTTATACAGAGCGGCCCTCGAAGGGATTGCTTTTTCTTTTGTTTACGGAATGGAGATTTTGAAAAATGACAACGCAGTAATTAACGTCATAAGAGCTGGTAATGACAACTTATTTAGATCTGAAATATTTTCAAATACACTCGCTACTCTTATTGGTCACGAAATTGAAATATATAATACTACAGGCGCTGTCGGGGCTGCAAGAGCAGCTGGTCTTTTAGACGGAGATTTTGATAAATTTGGAAAAAATATCAATGATAATGATCACGTAATGACCTTCGTGCCGTTAGAAAATAAAGTCCCCTACTTAGAGGCATACCAAACATGGAAAAACGAATTAGAAATTTTATTAAAAAATAAATTATGAGTTTATTATCATCAAAAGAATACTTTAAAGGAATTGATTCTATAAAATTTGAAGGAAAAGAGTCTGACAATCCTTTAGCATTTAAATATTATAATCCAAGTCAAATAGTTGCCGGGAAAACAATGCGTGAACACTTTAAGTTCGCCATCGCTTATTGGCATACATTCTGTGGACAAGGATCAGATCCATTTGGTCCAGGAACACAAAATTTTGCATGGGACCAATCTTCAGATCCTATTCAAGCAGCTAAAGATAAAGCTGATGCTGCATTTGAATTTATTGGTAAAATGGGCTCTGATTATTTTTGTTTTCACGATTATGATCTTATTCAAGAAGCGTCAACATTTGCGGAGTCTGAAAGAAGATTAGCTACGATTGTAGAATATATCAAGCAGAAAAAAGAGGAAACAGGTATTAAACTACTTTGGGGAACTGCAAATTGTTTTTCAAACCCTCGTTACATGAACGGTGCGTCTACGAATCCTGATTTTAATGTCATGGCAAGAGCAGGAGGACAAATTAAACTCGCTTTAGATGCGACTATTGCTCTAAATGGTGAAAATTATGTATTCTGGGGAGGTCGTGAAGGCTATATGTCATTATTAAATACAGACATGGGTCGAGAATTAGACCACATGGGACGGTTTTTAGCTACTGCAAGAGATTATGCAAGATCACAAGGGTTTAAAGGAAATTTCTTTATTGAGCCTAAGCCAATGGAGCCTATGAAGCATCAATATGATTTTGATTCTGCAACAGCTATTGGTTTCTTGAAAGAATATGGTTTAGAGAAAGATTTTAAAATGAATATTGAAGTAAACCATGCTACCTTAGCTCAGCATACCATGCAACACGAGCTTGCTGTTGCTGCCAAGGCTGGTATGTTAGGAAGTATAGATGCCAATAGAGGTGACTACCAAAATGGATGGGATACCGATCAGTTTCCTAATAATATTCA